>DASVRH010000251.1:0-18155 GCA_036388715.1 Solirubrobacteraceae bacterium
TGGAGTCGACGGTGTAGGTCGCGTCCTCGGCCCCCTGCGCGCTCGGGTCGAACCGCACGCGCACCTTGCAGGTCTGGCCGGTCGTGAGCGTCGTCGTGTCGGAGCAGTCGCTGCCCTGGTCGGTCAGGCGCGTGAACGAGGCGCCGGTGTCGCCCGACTCGTTGACGGCGGCGATCGAGACCGGCTCGGTGCCGGTGTTGGTGACCGTCGACTCCTGGGCGGCCGTGGCGCCCTCGTTGATGTCGCGGTCGCCGAACGCCAGCGTCGTGGGTGAGCGCGTGAGCTCGGTCTGGGTGCCCGTGCCGCTCAGGGCGACGGTCTCCTCCGGCGCGTTGGACTCGATCGTCACGGCGCCGGTCTGCGCGCCCGTGGCGGACGGGTCGAACGCGATCCGCAGGGCACACGTCTCGCCGGCGGCGAGCGCCTCGTCGTCGGCGCAGTCCGACGTCTCACCGGTCAGCCGCGCCCAGCCCGCGTCGACCGTGATCGCGGTGAAGGTGACGGGCTCGCTGCCGGTGTTCACGACCACCGAGGTCTGCGCCGCCGTCGCGCCGTCGTCGATGTCCCGCGCGCCGAAGGCGAGGTCGCCGGGATCGCTCGTGAGCTGGGTCTGCGTGCCGGTGCCCGACAGCGCGACGGTGACGTCGGCGGCGTTGGAGTCGACCGTGACGGTCGCCGCCTTCGCGCCCGTGTCCGTCGGGTCGAAGCGCAGCCGCAGCTCGCACGTCTGCCCGGCGGTGAGGGACGTCGCTGCCGTGCAGTCGGCGCCGTGGCTCGTGAGGCGCTCGAACTCGGTGCTGTCGCCGGTCACGTCCACCGCGTCGAGGTCCACCGTCTCGCTGCCGGCGTTGGTGATCGTGGAGGTCTGGGTCGCGGTGGGGCCGTCGTCGACGTGGCGGGACCCGAACGACAGGGTGCCGGGCGAGCGGGTGAGGAGCGTCTGCGTCCCGGTCCCCGTCAGCGCGACGACCTGGTCGGCCGCATCGGACTGGATCGTCACCGCCGCCGACTTCGCGCCGGGCGTCGTCGGGTCGAATCGCGCGCGCAGCGCGCAGGACTGCCCCGCCGTCAGCACGGTGTCGTCGGCGCAGTCGCCCGACTGGCCGGTCAGCCGCTCGAACTGCGTCGTGTCGCCGCTGAGCGCGACGGAGGAGAACGTGACGGTCTCGCTGCCCGTGTTCGTGATCGTGGACGTCTGCGTCGCGGTCGGGCCGTCGTCGATGTCCCGCGCCCCGAAGGCGAGCGTGTCCGCGCTGCGCTCGAGCCGGGTCAGGACGCCCTTGCCGGTCAGCGCGACGCTCACGTCGGCCGCGTTGGAGCTGACGGTCAGCGTCGCCGACTTGGCGCCGGTCGTGGTCGGCGCGAAGCGCGCGCGCAGGACGCACGTCTGCCCAGCGGTGAGCGTCGTCGAGGCCGTGCAGTCGCCCGCCTGGCCGGTGAGGTGCTCGAAGTGCGCCGTGTCGCCGGTGAAGGCGATCGCGGTGAAGGTGACGTCCTCGCTCCCGGCGTTGGTGACCGTGGAGGACTGCGCGGCCGACGGCGGGTCCTCGATGTTGTGGTTGCCGAAGGCCAGCGTCGCCGGGTCGCGGGTCAGCAGCGTCTGCGTGCCCGTCCCCGAGAGGGTCACGGAGACGTCCGCCGCGTCGGACTCCACGGTCACGGTCGCGGACTTCGCGCCCGTCGCGCCGGGGTCGAAGCGGATCCGCAGCTTGCACGTCTGACCGGCGGTGAGCGTGGTCGCGGCGGTGCAGTCGGTGCCCTGGTCGGTGAGCTGGACGAAGTCGGCCGCGTCGGTCCCGCCGATCGTCACCGCGTCGAGGTCGACGGTCTGCGTGCCCGAGTTGGTGACCGTCGACTCCTGCGCCGCCGTCGCGCCGTCGTCGATGTCACGCGCGCCGAAGGAGAGCGAGGCGGGCGCGCGCGACAGCTCGGTCTGGATGCCCGCGCCGGTCAGCGCGATCGTCTCGTCGGGCGCGTTCGAGTCGATCGTGACCGTTGCGGACTTCGGGCCGACCGTCACCGGGTCGAACTCGACCCGGACCGTGCAGGTGTCGTTCGGCGCGAGCACGTCGGCCGCGGCGCAGTCGCCGTCCTCGTCCGTCGCCCGGGTGAAGTCTGCGGTGTCGCCGGTCAGGTTCACCGCCGCGATCGTCACCGGCTCGCTGCCGGTGTTGGTCACGACGGACTCCTGCTCGGCGGCGGGGCCGTCGTCGATGTCGCGCGAGCCGAAGCTCAGCGCGTCCGGGTCGGCCGTGAGCTGGGTCTGCGTGCCGGTCCCCGACAGCCCGACGGTGACGTCCGCGGCGTTCGACGTGACGGTGACGGTCGCCGCCTTGGCGCCGGTGCTCGCCGGGTCGAACTGCATCCGGACCTTGCACGCCTGGCCGCCCGCGAGCGCGGTGCCGGTGGCGCAGTCGTCGCCCGCCGAGGTGAGCCGCACGAACTGGTCGCCGTCGCCGGTGACGTCGACCCCGGTGAGCGTGACGGTCTCCGTGCCGCTGTTGCTGACCGTCGACACCTGCGCGCCCGTCGCGCCGTCGTCGATGTCGTGGGCGCCGAAGGCCAGCGAAGCCGGGGAGCGGGAGAGCTGGGTCTGGATCCCGGTCCCGGAGAGCGCGACGGACATGTCGTCGGCGCTCGACTCGATCGTCAGGGCCGCCGACTTCGTCCCGACCGCGATCGGGTCGAAGCGCGCGCGCAGCGTGCAGGTCTGCGACGGCTGGAGGATCGTGGTGTCCGTGCAGTCGCTCGGCTCGTCGGTCAGCCGCTCGAAGTCGGCGGCACCGGCGCCCTCGACCGTCACGCTCGAGAAGTCGACCTGCTCGGTGCCGGCGTTGGTGACCGTCGACGTCTGGATCGCGGTCGCGCCGTCGTCGATGTCCTTCGGGCCGAAGGACAGCGACGCCGGGTCGGGCGAAAGCGCGGTCTGCGCGCCGGTGCCGGTGAGCGCGACCTGGATGCCCGGGGAGTCGGAGACGATGGCGATCGACGCGACCTTCTCGCCCGACGAGGTCGGGTCGAAGCGGGCGCGCACCGTGCAGGTCTCGTCCTCGTCGAGCACGGTGGAGGCGGTGCAGTCCTGCGGGTCGCCGGTGAGGCGCTCGAACTGGGCCGCGTCGGGGCCGCCGAGGCTGACGGCCGTGAAGGTGACGGGCTGCGCGCGCGGGTTGGTGATGGTCGACGTCATGAGGGCCGTGGGCCCGTCGTCGACGTCGTGCTCGCCGAAGTGCAGGCCGCCGGGATCGGACGCCAGCGTCGGCAGCTCGAGCAGAGCGAAGCCCTGGCTGCTCTGGCCGCCGACCGCCGTGAACGAGCCACCGGCGGCGAGCCGGTCGCCGGAGACGGCGAGCGCGTGGACGTTGCCGCCGGTCACCTCGGGGTCCCAGCCGCTGTCGGCGGCGCCGCTCCCGCTCCGCGGCAGCTTCGCGAGCCGGTTGTGCGGATGATCGCTGACGCGCGTGAAGTCGCCGCCCGCGTAGACGTCGGTCGGCGAGAGCGCGAGCGCGCGCACGACGCTGTTCGCGTCGGGGTCCCAGCCGGTGTCCACGGCGCCGGTGCCGGTGTCGAGCCGCGCGACGAAGTTGCGCGCCTGCCCGCCGATCGTCGAGAAGAACCCGCCGGCGTAGAGCTCCGTCCCGGACGCCGCCAGCGCGCTGACCGTGTTCGAGGCGCCCGGGTTCCAGCCGGCGTCGACGACGCCCGTGCCGCCCGCGTCGAGCTTCGCGATCCGATCGCGCGACGCTCCGCCGATCGACGTGAAGGCGCCGCCCGCGAACAGGTTCGTGCCGGACAGGGCGAGGGCGGTCACCTGGCCGGAGGCGCCGGCGGGCGCCCATGCCGCGTCGAGCGCGCCGGTCGCACCGGTCAGCCGCGCCAGCCGGCTGCGCGACTGGCCGTCGATGGTCAGGAACAGCCCGCCCGCGTACACGGTCGTGCCGGAGACCGCGAGCGCCGAGACGACGCCGGTCGCGCCGGGGTTCCACGTCACGTCCACCGCGCCGCCGCCCACCGACAGCTTCGCGAGCCGGGCGCGCGACTGGCCGGCGACCGTCGTGAAGGCGCCGCCGATGTACACGTCGGCGCCGGAGACGATGAGCGCCGAGACGGTGTTGTTCGCGCCGGGGTTCCAGTCCGCGTCGAGTGTGCCGTCGGGCTCGAGCCGGGCCAGCCGGTCGCGCGCGGTCGCGCCGACCGACGTGAAGTCGCCGCCGGCGTAGACCTCGGCCCCGGCCAGCGCGACCGCCCTGGCCGTGCCGTTCGCGCGCGGGTCCCAGCCGTCGGCGGCGCCGGTCGTCGCCGAGACGCGGGCCAGCCGGCTGCGCCCCTCGCCGCCGATCTGCGTGAACTCGCCCGCCGCGTACAGGCCGGCCGCGCTCAGGGCGAGCGCGTGCACGGCCGCGTCGGGAGCCGCGTTGAAGCCGGTGTCGACCGTGCCGGTCGTGGTGGAGAGCTTCGCCGCCCGGGGGCGCGGCTGGCCGCCGATCGTGGTGAACGACCCGCCCGCGTAGAGGTCCGAGCCGGAGATCGCGAGCGCCGAGACGCGGTTGTCGGCGCCCGGGTTCCACCCGGCGTCCGGAGCGCCGGCGCTGCCGGTGAGCTTGACGATGCGCTGGCGGGCCTCGCCGCCGACGGTGGTGAAGGTGCCCCCGGCGTACACGTCGCCGGCCGAGACGGCGAGCGCCGTGACGCTGCCGTTCACGTCCGGGTCCCACAACGCGTCGACCGTGCCGCTGCCGGCGGTCGAGACGCGCGCGAGGCGGTTGCGCGACGTGCCGCCGATCTGCGTGAAGTCGCCGCCGACGTGGAGCGCGGTCCCGTCCACCGCGAGCGCGAAGACGGAGCTGTTGACGATCGGATGCCAGTCGGTGTCCAGCGCGCCGCTCGTCGCCGAGAGCTTCGCGAGGAACGTGCGCTCGGTCCCGTCGATCGCGGCGAACTCGCCGCCGGCGAACACGTTCCCGGCATCGACCACGAGCGCGTTCACGCGGCCGTCGGCGCTCGGGGCCCAGCCGGAGTCGAGCGCCCCCGACGACTGGATGTGCGCGAGCCGGTCGCGCGGCACGTTGCCGACGGACGTGAAGTCGCCGCCGATGAACCAGCCCCCGGCGCCGTCGGGCGCGACGGCGCGGATCGTGCCGTTGACGTCGGGGAAGCCGGAGGCCGGGACGTCGCTCGACTCGCTCAGCTTCACGCCGTGGCCGGTCCGCGGCCCGACGTGCGTGAAGGTGCCGCCGAGGTACGTGCGGCCGGCGGAGTCGAAGGCCACCGCGTTGACCTGGCCGTTCGTGACGTGGCCTTCGTCGAGAGGGTCGTCGCTCGACTCGTAGCTGGACTCGATGCCCGTGCCCGTCAGCGACATCGTCACGTCGGGCGCGTTCGAGTCGACGGTGATCGTCGCCGACTTGGCGCCCTTGAAGGACGGGTCGAAGACCGCGCGCACCGCGCAGTCCTCGCCGGGCTGGAGCGTCGTCGTCGCGGCGCAGTCGCCAACGTCGCCGGTGAGCCGCTGGAACTGCTTCGGGTTCGCCCCGCCGAGCGTGACGGCCGCGATCGTGACCGGCTGGTCGCCCGTGTTCTCGACCGTCGCGTCCTGGGCCGCCGTCGGGCCGGCGTCGACGTCCTGCGCGCCGAAGGGCAGTGAGCCCGGCGTGGCCGTCAGCTCGGTCTCCGTGCCCGTGCCGCTCAGCGAGATCGCCTCGTCCGGCGCGTTGGACTCGACCGTGACCGTGGCCGACTTCGCCCCGGTGCTCGCCGGGTCGAACTCGATGCGGACGTCGCAGGTCTCCCCCGTGCTCAGCGTCGTCGTGTCGGTGCAGTCCGTGCCCTGGCCGGTCAGCTGATTGAAGTCGCCCGTGTCGCCGGCGAAGGTCACCGCGTCGACGTCGACCGGCTCGCTGCCGATGTTCTCGACGACCGACGTCTGGGTCGCCGTCGGCCCGTCGCCGACCTCCCGGCTGCCGAAGGCCAGGGCGTCCGGGTCGGCGGCCAGCTCGGTCTGCGTGCCCGTGCCGCTCAGGTCGACCGTCTCGTCCGGCGCGTTCGACTCGACCGTGACCGTCGCCGACTTCGTCCCGGTCGTCGCCGGGTCGAACTCGATGCGCAGTTCGCAGGTCTGGCCCGCGTCCAGCGTCGTCGTGGCGGTGCAGTCCGTGCCCTGGTCGGTCAGCTGGTTGAAGTCGCCCGTGTCGCCGGCGAAGGTCACCGCGCCGACGTCGACCGGCTCGCTGCCTGTGTTCTCGACCACCGACGTCTGGGTCGCCGTGGGCCCGTCGGCGATCTCCTGGCCGCCGAAGGGGAGGAAATCGGGGTCGGCGGCCAGCTCGGTCTGGGTCCCCTCGCCCGCCAGCGCGACGTTGGCGTCCCCGTCGGGCGAGACGACCACGAGCGTCGCCGACTTCGCGCCGAGCGAGGTGGGATCGAAGGCGACGTGCACGTTGCACATCTCGTCCTGGGCCAGGACCGTCGAGCCGTCGCAGTCACCCGCCTGCGGATCGAACGCGAACTGGTCGGTGTCCGCGCCCTGCAGCTCCACAGAGTTGATCGTCACCGGATCGGGGCCGGCATTGGTGATCGTCGAGGTCTCGGTCGCCGTGGCGCCGCCGTCGACGTCCTGCCCGCCGAAGTCGATCGTGTCCGGGGACGCGGAGAGCGATCCCGCCGCGAGCGCCAGCGCGACGACGAGCAACGACGCCGCGAGCAGGCCGAGGCCCGCCACTGCCCAGCGTCTGCGCCCTCTCTGTAGCACCGCGTAGCTCCCCGGGGTCGGTGCGAGTCCGCCCGTGCATCGCTGCCGGGAACCCGCTTGACGACACTACGGGCGCGCGAGGTGCCAATGCACTCGTACACCTGTCCAGTCGACCGCCCTAAAAGTGGGCGCGTGCAACGCCCGCCGGAGAGGAGCCGCGCGCCGTCAGAGGCCGAACTTGCCGGCGATGCCGCCGAGCCCGCCGCCCAGGAGCTCCTTGGGGTCGACGCCGAACTTGGAGAGCAGGTCGCCGTGCTGCTCGGGATCGACCTGATCCGGCAGCTCGCGATCGGCCTCCGCCGCGCGGTCGCCGCCGAAGCGTTCGGTGATGAGCTTGGTGATGGCGTCCTTCGGAATCTCCATGACCGGTCTCCTTGATCGCGTGTCAGTGGTGTCTCCGACGCGCCGCGCGTCAAACGCTTTGCGGCGGTCTTGAAACCCCCCGGGGGTATGTGCTACCGTCGGACTCGACTCATACCCCCCACCCGTATCGACCGAGGCCCCGACATGACCATCAGCCAAGCCACCCAGCGTTCGTACACCGTGACCGGGATGACCTGTTCGCATTGCGTCATGTCGGTGCGCGAGGAGGTCTCCGAGGTGCCGGGCGTCACCCGCGTCGAGCTGGACCTCGCCTCCGGCCGCATGACCGTCAGCGGCACGGACTTCACCGACGCCGCCGTGCTGGCCGCCGTCGCGGCCGCCGGCTACGCCGCGTCGGACTGACCCACCGCCGCACCGTCCGCCACCACCCTCACCGAGGAGTTCCCAATGCAACCCGCACACCCGCGGCGCTGGGCGGCCCTTGCCGTCATCGCGCTCGCGCAGTTCATCGTGATCATGGACACGTCGATCATCGGCGTGGCCCTTCCCGAGATCCGGACGGACCTCGGCTTCTCCCCCGACGATCTGTCGTGGGTCTTCAACGCGTACGTCATCGCCTTCGGCGGTCTCCTCCTCCTCGGCGGCCGGCTGTCCGACCTGCTCGGCGCGAAGCGCGTCTTCGCGGCCGGGTGGGCCGTCCTCGCGGCAGGCTCGCTCGCCGCGGGCCTGGCCGAGTCGACCACCGTGGAGATCGCCTCCCGCGCCGTCCAGGGCGCGGGCGCCGCGCTCATCGCCCCGAGCGCGCTGACGCTCCTGATGATGCTCTTCGGCTCCAACCCCAAGGAGCTGACGAAGGCGTTCGCGATCTACGGCGCCGCGGCGCCGGCCGGCGGGACGGCCGGCGTGTTCCTGGGCGGCGTCATCACGGAGTGGATCTCGTGGCCGTGGGTGTTCTACGTGAACATCCCGATCGCGCTCGTCGTCCTGGCGCTCATCCCGTCGCTCATGCCGGCCGCCCCGGCGCGGCGCGGCTCGATCGACGTCACGGGCGCGCTGACCGCGACCGGCGGCCTCGCGCTCACGGTGTTCGGCATCGTCCGGGCGCCCGAGGAGGGCTGGGCCTCGGCCGAGACCCTGCTCGCCATCGGCGGCGGCCTGGCGCTGCTCGCCGCGTTCGTCGCGATCCAGTCCGGGCGTCGTGAGCCGCTGATGCGACTGAGCATCTTCCGGACGCCCAACCTCGCGGCCGCGAACGTCGCGCAGCTGCTGCTCGGGGCCGCGTGGATCCCGATGTGGTTCTTCCTGAACCTCTACCTCCAGCAGGTGCTCGGCTACGGCGCGTTCGAGGGCGGCGCGGCGCTGCTCCCGATGACCCTGGCGATCATGGTCCTCATGGTCGTGGTCGCTCCGAAGGTCATCGAGCGCCTCGGGTTCAAGACGCCGATCGTCGCCGGGATGCTGCTGCTCGCGGCTGGCATGGCGGTCATGTCGCTCGCCCGCGCCGACGGCAGCTTCGCCGTCGACGTCCTCCCTGCGTCGCTGATCGCGGCGACCGGGATGGCGCTCGCGTTCATCCCCTCGCTGGGGACGGCGATCCAGTCGGCCAAGCCCGAGGAGGGCGGCCTCGCCTCCGGCATCGTGAACACCTCGTACCAGGTGGGCTCGGCCCTCGGGCTCGCGGTGATGACCGCGGTGGCCACCTCGCAGGGGGCGGACCGGCTCGGCGACGTCGCCGCGTTGACCGACGGCTACTCCGCCGCCTTCCTCGGCGCCGCCGCCGTCGCGGCCGCCGGCGCGGTGGTCGCGGCCGTCCTGCTGCGCACGCCGAAGGCGGCGAACGCGCCGGCGGCGCGGGAGCCGCTGGCGGCGTAGGACCGCGTGACGGGGCGCCCGGCTCAGGCCGGGCGCCCGCGCCGGCCCGACGCCACGGGTAGGGTCGGCCGCGTGAAGAAGCACGTCCTCATCCTCGGCGCCGGCTTCGGGGGGCTCGAGCTCGCGACGCGGCTCTCGGAGACGATGAGCGACGCGGTCCGCGTCACGCTGCTCGACCGCAACGACTCCTGGTACTTCGGGTATTCGAAGCTCGACGTGATGCTGGGCCGGCAGTCCGCCGCCGACGTCCTCCTGCACTACGCCGACGTCGTCAAGGACGGCGTCGAGTTCCGGCAGGAGACGGTGACCGCGATCGACCCGGAGGCCCGGCGCGTCTCCACCGACGCCGGGACGCACGAGGCGGACTTCCTCGTGGTGGCCATGGGCGCGGACTACGACATGGCCGCGACGCCGGGCCTGCGCGAGGGCGGGCACGAGTACTACACGCTCGAGGGCGCCGAGCGGCTGCGCGACACGCTCGAGGACTTCGGGGGCGGCAGGATCCTCGTCTCCGTCCTCGGGCAGCCGTTCAAGTGCCCGCCCGCGCCCTTCGAGGGCGCGTTCATGCTGCACGAGCATTTCAAGGAGCGGGGCATGGAGGGCGACGTGGAGGTCGCGTCGGCCTTCCCGATGCAGCGGCCGGTGCCCGTGACCGGCGAGGTCGCGCAGATGTTCCGCGACGGGCTCGCGGCGCGGGGCATCGCCGAGCTGCCGCAGCACCTCGTCACGGGGATCGACCCCGCGACGCGGACGGCGCAGGTCGCCAACGGCAAGACGCTCGCCTACGACCTGTTCGTCGGCATCCCGAAGCACCGCGCGCCCGACCCGCTGCCGGCCTCCGGCCTCGCGGTCGACGGGTGGGTTCCGGTCGACCAGACGAACCTCAGGACGCGGTTCCCCGGCGTGTACGCCATCGGTGACGTCTGCACCGGCCCCCGGAACGTCCCGAAGGCCGGGATCTTCGCCGAGTCGGCCGCGATCACCGTGGCGGACGACATCGCGGCCGAGGTGACCGGCGGCGACCCGCCGGCGCCCTTCGGCGCGGCGGGCGTCTGCTACGCCGAGTTCGGCGGCGGCCTCGTCAGCAAGGTCGAGGTCAACTTCCTGCAGGGCGACGCGCCGGCAGCCCAGCGCCACGACCCGTCGACCGCGTACGCCGCCGAGAAGGAGCAGTTCGGCGCGACCCGCCGCGCGCGCTGGTTCGGCCACTAGGCCAGACCCCTCGGCTCTCTACGGACCCGCGTCCGTGTCGCTCCCGGATGCCGCCGGCGCGACGGCGCGCGAGCATGGACCCAGATGACCTGCCACCTCACCGACAAGGAGCGTCACGAGCTCGACGCGCTGCGGGGCCGGCTCGCCGGCCTCGACGAGGACATCGGCCGCGCACGCTCGTGCGCGCGACGGGCCGCGCACCTCGGCGCCGACCGCGGCGGGCGGCCGCCGATCACCCGCCGGGCAACACGGGGACGCTCCGCGCCGACGCCGCACGCTGCTCGGCCACGAGGGCGGGGATGAGCGCGAGCGCCAGGAGACCGCCGGCGAGCGACAGCGTCGCGTAGCCCGCGCCCGCCACGACGACACCGCTGCTGATCCCGCCGGCCGCGCCCGAGAGCGCGACGGCCAGGTCCACCGACCCCTGCGTGCGTGCGCGGTTCGCCAGCGGCACCGCGTCGGTGACCAGCGCCGTGCCGCCGACGAGGCCGAAGTTCCATCCCAGGCCGAGCAGCGCCAGCGCGACGGTGAGCAGGACCATCGAGTCCGCCGGGGCCGTCGCGGCGACGACGCCCGCGGCGAGCAGGGTGACGCCGCTCGCGGCGAGGACGGGTCTGCGCCCGATGCGGTCCACCAGCTGGCCGGTCAGCGGGGAGGGCAGGAACATCGCGGCGACGTGGATCGAGATGACGAGCCCGGCCGCGCCCACGCTGTGGCCGTGGTCGCGCATGTGGATCGGGGTCATGGTCATGATCGCGACCATCACGAGCTGCGTGAGGACCATCGCGGCGGCGGCGAGGCGGACGGTCGCGGTCGCCTGCACGGCGGTCGGCTCCTCGGCGGCGACCGCGATCGCCGCCGGGTCCATGTGCGCCGCGCGGGCGGCGAGCAGCGGGTCGGGGCGAAGCAGGACGAGGACGGCCACGGCGGCGAGGCCGTACGCGGCCGTCGCCAGGATGAACGGCCCGGCGAGCTCCCGGATCCCGAGCGCCTCGGCGACGTGGCCCGTGGGTTCGACGAGGTTCGGGCCGATCACCGCGCCGAGCGTCGTCGCCACGAGGACGGTGCTGACGGCGCGCCCGCGACGATCCGGAGCGGCGAGGTCGGCGCCGGCGTAGCGCGCCTGGAGGTTCGTGGCCGTGCCCGAGCCGTAGAGCAGGAGCGAGGCGAAGAGCAGGGCGACGCTGTCGGTCGCGGCTGCGAGGACCACCCCTGCGCCGCCGATCGCACCGACGGCGTACCCGAGCGCCAGCCCGGGCCGCCGCCCCGACCGCTGGGAGAGCCGACCGACGCCGGTCGCCGCGGCCGCCGACCCGAGCGTCAGGAGCGCGGCCGGCACCCCCGCCGTCCCCGTCGAGCCGAGCATGTCCTCGGCGAGCAGCGCGCCGACGGTCACCCCGGCCGCAAGCCCCGCGCCCGCCAGGACCTGCGAGACGAGCAGCACCCGCAGCGTCCTGCGGTAGAGGACCTCGGTCGTCGACGGGTTCACCCGAGCGACCCTACGGCGTCGTCAGAGGAGAGTCGGGGAGACAGGATTTGAACCTGCGACCGCCCGGCCCCCAGCCGGGTGCGCTACCAGACTGCGCCACTCCCCGTGATCGGGGCAATCGTAGCCGCTGATCCGTCCGGACCTTGTGCAAACATCGTTGAGTGATGGACGATAGTGCACGGCGGCGATGCGGACGGTGTTTCGAGGAGAAGCCGCTGGCGGAGTTCAACTGGCGCCGGAAGGGACTGGGCCAGCGGGACAACATGTGCCGGCCGTGCCGGGCGGCGTACAAGCACGAGCACTATCGGGCGAACAAGCAGCGGTACGTGGATCAGGCGCGGCAGCGGAAGCGGCTGGTGGCCGAGCAGAGGACGCGGTACCTCCTGGAGTACTTCGCGGAGCACCCGTGTGCCGACTGCGGCGAGGACGACCCGATCGTCCTCGAGTTCGATCACCTCGACGAGCACGAGAAGGCGTTCGACGTCGGGCACGGCCTGCCGTTCCGGGCCTGGCAGTCGGTCCTGGATGAGATCGCGAAGTGCGACGTCGTCTGCGCGAACTGTCACCGCCGGCGCACCGCACGTCGCGGCGGGCACCTTCGACTGCGGCTGATCGAGAGCGGGCGCCGGGATTCGAACCCGGACTAAGACCTTGGAAGGGTCTTGTGCAGCCCTTACACCACACCCGCGCGGACGCCGCGCAGCTTAGCCGGAGCGCGGCTGGGTGCTGGGCGCGCGCCGCTCCTCGGTCGGCACTTCTTCGCCCTCGCCGACCAGCCCCGGCGGGGGCCACGGGCCGTACCAGTTGTCGCGCGCGCCGTCGAGCGTGACGACGGTCCCGCTGAAGCGCCGGCCGAGCGGCGAGCAGAGCATCGCGACGAGCCAGGCGTGCTCCTCCTCCTCCCCCAGCCGCTGCAACGGCACGGTGCGGGCCGCGGCCTCGGCGATCCCCGCCGGGTACTTCTTGAGCGACTCCGTCCGGAAGTGACCGGCGGCGACGGCGATGACCGATACCGGGGCGAGCTCGGCAGCCAGCTCTCGCGACAGCGCCTCGACCGCGGCACGGGCGGAGCCCGAGTGCGTCATTCCCGGCAGGCCATGGTGCGGCGAGAAGGTGACGTTCACGAGCACGGCGTCCGACGAGAAGACGGGAGCGCACGCGCGCGTCATCGTCATCGTCCCCCCGACGTTGAGCCGCCAGACCGCGTTCCACCCCTTCAACGCGATCGACTCCGCGGGAACGAAGTACTGCCCGCCCGCGTTGTTGACGAGGATGTCGACGCGCCCGCCGGCCGCCGCGACGATCCGCGCGGCGGACGCCGGGTCGCGGATGTCGCCGGCGACGTACTCACACCCCAGCGACGAAGCCGCGGAGGCCAGCACCTCCTCGCGCCGCCCGGCGATCACGACGGTGGCCCCGCAGGCCAGTAGCTCCGCCGCGGTAGCGCGCCCGAGCCCCGTCCCCCCGCCGGTGACGATCGCCACCCGCCCGTCGAGCATGTCCGCGGCGAAGATCCGCGACGAGCGCTCGCCCCTCACAGCCACCCCGCCTTCCGGAAGCGCCAGTAGAGCACCGCGCAGCAGACGACGATGACCCCCAGGACGACCGGGTAGCCGTACTCCCACCGAAGCTCGGGCATGTGCTCGAAGTTCATGCCGTAGATGCCGGCGATCATCGTGGGCACGGCGAGGATCGCCACCCACGCCGAGATCTTCCGCATGTCCTCGTTCTGCCGCACGCTGACCTGCGTCAGGTTGGCCTGGAGCATGTTCGACAGCAGCTCGTGCATCGAATCCACGTGCCCGTTCACCCGGATCAGGTGGTCGAGCACGTCGCGGAAGTAGGACCGCATGTCCTCGTCGATCCCCGGCATCCCGCCGACGAGCTGCTCGACGGCGGGGATCAGCGGCCCGACGGCGCGGGAGAACTCGAGCACCTCGCGACCCAGCGCGTAGATGCGGACGGTGGCCCGGCCGCCGCCGCCGCCGAAGAGCTGCTCCTCGGCCTGGTCGACGTCGGTCTGCAGCCCCGCGGCGACCGGCTCGTACTGGTCGACGACGGAGTCGATGATCGCGTGCAGCGCGCCGGCGGGCCCGCGGCGCAGGTGATCGCGGTCCTCCTCGACCCGGCTGCGCACCTCCGACAGGTCCGAGACCTCGCCGTGCCGCACGGTGATCACGAACGAGTCGCCGATGAAGACCATGACCTGCCCGAACAGGACCTCCTCGGACTCGTCGACGTACCGCGCCGTCTTGAGGACCATGAAGGTCATGTCGCCGTAGCGCTCGATCTTCGGCCGCTGATGCGCGCGCAGCGAGTCCTCGACGGCGAGCGGGTGCAGGTTGAACTCGGACTGCAGCGCGGAGAACTCGTCGGCCGTCGGCTCGAACAGCCCGACCCAGACGAACGCGCCGTCCTCCTGCCCGGCCTCGCAGGCGTGCTCGAGCGGCAGGTTGCCGGCCTTGCGGCGCCCGTCCTCGTAGACGGCGCATTCGACGATCACGCGGCGAAACCTAAGAGATCGCGTCCGCGCCCACCAGCGCGAGGATCACGACGCCCAAGATCACGCGGTAGACGACGAACACCGCGGTGGTATGGGTCGCGAGGAACTTCAGGAGGAACGCGATCGCCGCGTAGCCGGAGACGAACGAGAAGATCGTGGCCAGCGTCGTCGGCACGACGCCCACCGCGCCCTCGCCACCGATGTCCCTCAGCTGGTAGAGCCCGGACAGCACGACCGCGGGCACGGAGAGCAGGAACGAGAACCGCGCCGCCGCCGCCCGGTCGAAGCCGAGGAACAGCCCGGCCGTGATCGTCGCGCCGCTGCGCGAGACGCCGGGGACGAGCGCCGCCGCCTGCGCGAAGCCGATGGCCAGCGAGTCGCGCCAGGTCACGCTCTCGATCTCGCGATCGCGCCGCGCCACGCGCTCGGCCAGCAGGAGGATCAGCCCGGCCACGATCAGCATGGTGGCGATCAGCTCCAGCCCGCGGAGGTCGTCCTCGATCGTGTCGTCGAACGCGAAGCCGAAGATGACGATCGGGATCGTCCCGATGATCAGGTACCAGCCCATGCGCGAGTCGAGCGTCCCGCGCGCGGCGGGATCGCGCAGGCCGGCGACCCACCCGCGCCCGATGTTCCAGAGGTCGCGGCGGAAGTAGAGGAGGACGGCGGCCATCGTCCCGAGCTGGATGACGGCGGTGAACGCCGCGCCCGGGTCCTCCCAGCCGGCGAAGGCGGGAACGACCCGGAGGTGACCGGAGGACGAGATCGGCAGGAACTCCGTGAGTCCCTGGACGATCCCGAGGACGATGGCCTCGAACGCATCCATGAGCGGCGGAGCACGGTAGAGGACGTGCCATCCTGACCATCGTGAGGCTGAGGAAGTGGCCGCTCGCCGGACTCGTCGCCGCCGCCGCCCTCGGCGGTGGCGTGGCCGCGTACGCCACGAGCTCGGACGACGAGGGCGGAGACGGCGGGACGCCCCCGAAGGCCGCGATCGCCGAATGGCGCTGGGCGCCGCGCAGCGAGCCCCCCGAGCCGCCGCCGGAGCCGAAGCGGCCGAAGCGCCAGGACCGCGACGAGCTCGGCGTCGCCCAGCCCGAGATCGACACCGACCCGCCCCAGGGCGACCCCGTCACCCCCGAGCCGCTCCCCGAGCCCGCCCCGCTGCCGAAGCCCACGAAGGACGACGCGATCAGGCGCGCCGAGGTCCTCGACAACGGCGTCGCGCTGCCGCCCCTCGAGGCGCCCCCCGAGGTCCGGGCGATCATCGAGGCCGGCAACCAGATCGCGCGGACGCCGTACAAGTGGGGCGGCGGGCACGGCAAGTGGCAGGACACCGGCTACGACTGCTCGGGCTCGGTGTCCTACGCGCTGGCTGCCGCCGGCTTGCTCAACGGGCCGCTGGCCAGCGGGCCGCTGATGCAGTGGGGCCGCCCCGGCAAGGGCGAGTGGCTGACGATCTACTCGAACCCCGGCCACGTCTTCATGGTCGTGGCGGGCGTCCGCTTCGACACGAGCGCCGCGAACCGCGGCAAGACGGGCTCTCGCTTCACCAACGAGATGCGCCCGACGGGCGGATACGTCGCCCGGCACTGGCCAGGCCTTTAGCGTCACTTTTCAACATCCGGCGCGCGACGCCGATGAATGAGACGTGAGGCGGCTGCGCGAACGCCAGGACGTGACGCTGCTGGTCGGCGCGACCCAGCTGCGCTGTCGCGTGGTCGCGATCAACTCCGACGAAGCCGCGCTGCGCCCGTTCACCGCCCCGCGCGTCTCCCGCCAGGAGCTCGAGGGCGCCGCCAGCCTGATCTTCGCCCACCAGAACAACCTCATCGCGCTGAAGGGCCGCGCGACCTGGGGCGAGGAGGACGACGACCTGCGCTTCACCGTGCGCGACGGCGTCCAGATGCCGCAGCAGCGGTCGGCGTCGCGCCTGCGCATCCCGCTCGACGTCACCGTGCTGACGTCCGCGGGCGAGCGCGTCCAGGCCCAGACCTTCGACGTCTCCGCGGCCGGCTGCTCGCTGGCCGGCGGCGGCTTCGGCGCCCCGGGCGACGAGGTGGGCGTCGAGATCGACCTCCCCGACAACCTCCCCGCCCTGGCCTGTCACGCGCGGATCGTGCGCGGGACCATCGAGATGACCGCGGTCGAGTTCACCGACCTCCAGGGCGCCGACCACGATCGCCTGGCCCGCTTCATCTTCACCGTGCAGCGCCTGCTCGCCAGCGGCGAGCTCGAAGCGTCGTAAACGCCTCCTCGCGGGGTAGATTGGCCGGCATGCCCCCCCGGTCGATCTGGAACGGCGCCGTCGCGTTCGGCGCCGTGAACGTGCCCATCAAGGTCTTCGGGGCGCTCGAGGACAAGTCGATCCGCTTCCGCGAGCTGCACGTCAAGGACGGCAGCGAAGTCGGCCACCGCCTGATCGACGCCGACGGCAAGGAGGTGCCGCGCGAGCGCGTCGTCAAGGGCTTCGAGGTCGCCAACGACGAGTACGTCGTCCTGTCCGACGACGAGATCAAGGCCGCCGACCAGCCGGCCCGCAAGGCGATCGAGCTCGAGGACTTCGTCCCCGCCGAGCAGATCGACCCCGTCTTCTACGGCAAGCCGTACCACCTCGCCCCGCAGAAGGACGCCGAGGAGGCCTACGCGCTGCTGGTCAAGGCGCTCGAGAAGAGCGAGCGCGTCGGCATCGGCCGGGTGTCGCTGCGCCAGCGCGAGCAGCTCGTCTCCGTGCGGCCGGTCGACGGCGTCCTGCGCATGCAGGTCATGCGCTTCGCCGACGAGCTGGTCGATCCGGACAAGCTCGACGTCGACTCCCCCTCGAAGAAGCCGGGCAAGCGCGAGATCGACATGGCGGGGATGCTCGTCGAGACGCTCGCCGCGAAGTTCGAGCCGGAGCGCTACGAGGACACCTACCGCGAGCGCGTGCTCGCCGTCGTCAAGGCCAAGGAGAAGGGCGAGGAGATCTCGATCCCCGAGCCCGAGGCGCCGGACGACGGCGACGACCTCATGGCCGCGCTCGAGGCGTCGCTGAAGGCGAGCAAGCGCTGATGCCCCGTTCGCTGTGGAGCGGGTCGCTCTCGTTCGGGCTCGTCAACGTGCCCGTCGCGCTGGTGTCCGCGGTGCAGGACAAGGACGTCCACTTCAACCAGCTCGACAAGAAGACCGGCGCGCGGCTGCACGTGGAGCGGTACTGCAAGGAGGAGGACGTCGCGATCGGATACGACGAGGTCGCCTCCGGCTACCCCGCGTCCGACGGCGAGGGCTACGTGATGCTCACCGACCTCGAGCTCGAGGCCGCGCAGCCGGAGAAGACGCGCACGATCGACATCTCCGAGTTCGTCGACCTCGGCGAGATCGACCCGATCTACTTCGACCACCCCTACTTCCTGGTTCCCAAGGCCGAGGGCGAGGGCGCGCTGCGGGCCTACCACCTGCTGGTCGGCGTGATGTCGAAGACCGAGCGCGTGGCGCTCGGCACCTTCGTCATGCGGACGAAGGAGTACCTCGTCGCGCTGCGCGTCCAAGGCGGCCTGCTCCAGCTCGTGACGATGAAGTTCGCCGACGAGATCCGCGAGCCCGACGACCTCCAGAACCTCCCGACGAAGAAGCACCAGCCGTCGAAGGCCGAGGTCGACCACGCGGTCGCGCTGATCGAGGAGCTCTCGTGCGACTGGGAGCCCGATCAGTACAAGGATCGCCACCGCGACCGGCTGCGCAAGATCGTCCGCGACAAGAAGAAGGGCAAGACGATCAAGGCGCCCGAGGCCCCCGAGGTCCCCGCCGCGGTGCCCGACCTCATGGCCGCGCTGCGAGAGTCGCTCGAGGCCGCCCGCGGAGGCAACGGCGACGGCGACGGCGCGAAGAAGAGCGAGTCCTCGTCGTCGTCGAAGAAGTCCGCGCCGAAGAAGAAGGCGAAGGCGAAGGCCTAGCCCCGACGCGGAGCCGCCCGGCCGCCGGAGCGGCCGGGCGAAGGTCCTCGCGTCAGCGCGCGACCGCGCGGGCCTGGT
>DASVRH010000252.1:0-11345 GCA_036388715.1 Solirubrobacteraceae bacterium
CGAGCGACCGGCCCTCGACGCTCTGCCCGCTCATGGCGACGGCGGCCAGCATGACGGTCGCGAACACGCCCGACAGTGTGGTGGACGCCGGCCGGCGGCGCGATCACCAGAGGAGCCGCCGACACGCCGTCGCGGCGCGGACGATGCGGCGCTCGGCGCGCGACAGCGCCGCCTCGCCGCGCCTCGCGCGGATCTCGGCGCCGCCCGGGATCACGGTCAGCGCGCGGAACGCCGTGCTCGGCAGCGTCGCGATCCGGCGCCAGCGGGCGGTGCGCGGATCGATCTCGCGCAGCTCGCCGTCGTCGAGCGCGTAGATGCGGCGCCCGGCGCGCACGATCCCCCATTCGGCCTCCGCGCCGTCACCGCTGCGCAGCGTGCGCAGGCGGGCGTCGAGGACGTGGAGGTCGCCCGCGTCGTTCAGCAGCCGGTCGCGCGCCGTCCACAGCACCGAGCCCCCGTTGACCCGCTTGCGCACCTCGCCCGTTCGCAGGTCGACGACGACGGTGACGGTCGGATTGGTCAGCTCGCGGCCGAAGGCGGTCGTCGCCAGGCGGCGGCCGTCCGGGCTGAGCTCCCACGCGCCCGGGATGTACGGCACCCGCGCGATCGGGTACGCCTCGCCGGCGCGCAGGTCGACGGCGACGAGGTCCTGCCCCCACCTCCCCTCGTCGAGGTAGGCGGTGTCGCCGATGAACGTGGCGCTCGTGATCTTCCCGCGGCGCAGGACGCGCGGCCTCCCCTCCCCGAGCAGCCGCAGCCGCGCGCGGACGGGCGCGGGCTCGTCGAACACGCCGTCGACGAGCGCGACGCGCCGGCCGCCCCGGTCGCGGCAGGCGAAGGAGAAGACCTCGTCGCGCGGCAGCGCGCGGCGGCGCACGACCTTCAGGTCCCGCAGCCGCCGCGTGACCAGCTGCTGCCCGCGCCCCTCGCCGGTCACGGACAGCATGTGCGTCGAGCCCGGGCAGATGGAGGCCGAGCCCCACCCGTCCCCGTAGCCGTAGGCGAGGATCGCGCCGCCGGCGTCGAGCAGCAGCGCGTCGGTCTGGCCCTCGCCGAAGGTGGTGGCGATGAGGACGGCCCGGCCGCGGCGCCCCTCGGGGAGCGGCTGCGCCGCCCGCCGCAGGGCGTCCGGCTCGACCGTGTCGCAGATGCCGGCCGACCAGCCGTCGCCGGTGCGCTGGAGGAACAGCCCGAGGCGCCGCCCCTCCTTGTAGCCCGGCCCGCAATCGCCGTCGTTGTCGTTCTCGAGCTCGATCTCCTCGGGGACGTCGCCCTTCAACGTCTCCTCGACGCGCAGCGTGGCCGGGTCGCCGTCGTCCACGAAGGTGCCCACCACCGCGGCGTCGGCGGCCGCGAGCGCCTCGCGCGGCTCGGGCGCCGCGCACGAGCACGCGCGCGCCCGATCGGTGACCGCGAACCCGAGGGTCGTCGCGACGGCCGCGGCCAGGAGGAGCGCCCGCATGGTCACACGGACACTACGCCGGGTTCTAGCGGTTCGTCACAGCTCCAGGTCGGCGGCCGGGGTGGTGTCCGCGCTCATGTTGATTTCCATCATCCGCAAGGACGCCTCGGCGAGGTCGTCGTGGATGTGGGCCACCGCGTCGCGCGGGACGGCCACCTCGAAGTCGCGGACGTACGCGTCGAGCGCGCTGTAGAGGACGCACTGCTCCGTCACCTGGCCGGTGAGGATCAGGCGGTCGACCTCGAGCTCCTTGACGAGGTACTCGAGCGGCGTGGCGTAGAAGATCGAGTGCCGGCCCTTGATGACGAACTTCACGTCGTCGCGCGGAGCGATCTCCTCGATCAGCTCGGGGAAACGGCCGCGCCTGGCGGTCTCGACGAGCTCGTCGGCCGAGCTGTTCCAGTCGCCGTAGTTGTCGTTGACGTAGACGATCGGGATGTCGGCCTCGGCGGCGCGGTCGATCAGCGCCTTGAGGTTCGGCAGGACCTCGCGGACGCTGTCGGCGAGCTTCTCGGCGTCGTCGAAGTCGTAGGCGTTCAGCATGTCGATGACGACCAGTGCGGACTTGCTCATGAGGCCGTGCAGCATGACGCAGGTCCGTCCGGGGTCGCGCCTAGCTTCCCGCCCATGCCGCCGCTCATCAGCCGCGAGGAAGCGCTGCGCCTCGGGGACATCGAGGACCACTCCGAGATCGAGGCGCTGGTCGAGCGCGCGTGGCGCGCCCGCCAGGACACCTTCGGCGACTCGACCGACCTCTGCTCGCTCGTCAACGCGAAGTCGGGCGGCTGCGCGGAGGACTGCGGGTTCTGCGCGCAGTCGAAGTACGCCGAGGCCGAGACGCCGCTGCACGCGATGATGGAGCCCGAGCAGATGCTCGAGCACGCGCGCGCCGCGGAGGCGGCCGGCGCGCACCGGTTCTGCATGGTCACGCAGGGCCAGGGGCTCTCGAAGCGCGACTTCGAGAAGGTGCTCGCGGGCGCGCGCCTGGTCGCCGAGAACACGAACCTGAAGCGCTGCGCGTCGATCGGCCACATGTCGCCGGCGCGGGCCAAGGCGCTGCGCGAGGCCGGCATCCAGCGCGTCCACCACAACGTCGAGACGGCCGAGTCCTACTACCCGGAGGTCTCCTCGACCGTCCGGTACGAGGGGCGGCTGCGCACGATCGACGCCGTCCGCGAGGCCGGGCTGGAGACGTGCGTCGGCGGCATCCTCAACCTCGGCGAGACGCGCGAGCAGCGCGTCGAGATGGCCTTCCAGCTCGCGTCGATCGACCCGACGTCGGTCCCGATCAACCTCCTGAACCCGCGGCCGGGCACGAAGTTCGGCGACCGCGACTACATGGATCCGTGGGAGGCCGTGAAGTGGATCGCGATCTTCCGGCTGATCATCCCGGGCGCGCTGTTCCGCCTCTGCGGCGGGCGCGTCGAGAACCTCGGCGAGCTCCAGCCGCTCGCGGTCAAGGCCGGGCTCAACGGCGTGATGATGGGCAACTTCCTCACGACGCTCGGCTCCTCGCCGGAGGAGGACCGCGCGATGTTCGAGGACCTCGGCCTGAACGTCGCCCCCCAGCCCGACAACGGCGCCAACCCGCGGCCCGACAACCGCTCGGGGTGGCTCGACGGCGAGACGCCCGACGTGGTCGAGGCCTTCCTCGGCGACGTGCAGAGTCCCCTCCACGAGCTCGAGATCCGCATGTGGGATCCCTCCACGCAGCTTCGCTTCGCCAAGAAGACCGTCGTGCCGGAGCGGCCCGACGGCGCGGAGAACCGCTGGCCGGCGGAGGAATCGGCGGCGTAGGTGACCGACCTCCAGGCCCGTCTGGACGAGCTGGCCGAGCTGGGCCTGTACCGGCGGATGCGGCTGGTCAGCGGGCCGCAGGGCCCGCGTGTCGTGCTCGACGGCAAGCCGGTCCTCCTGCTGTGCTCGAACAACTACCTCGGCCTCGCCGACCACCCGCGGGTGCGCGAGGCGGCGGCGGACGCCGCGATGCGCTGGGGCGTCGGCGCGGGCGCGTCGCGGCTCGTGTCGGGGACGATGACCGTGCACCGCCGCCTGGAGGAGCGCCTCGCCGAGTTCAAGGGCACCGAGGCCGCGCTGCTGTTCGGGTCCGGCTACCTGGCCAACGTCGGCGTCGTCAGCGCGCTGGCCGGCACGGGGCAGACGGTCTTCTCCGACGAGCTCAACCACGCGTCGATCGTCGACGGCTGCCGCCTCGCGCGGGCCGAGACGGTCGTCTACCGCCACGGCGACGTCGAGCACCTGACGTGGTGCGTCGGCCGGGCCGGCGGGCGCGGCGGCGTGATCGTCACCGACTCCGTCTTCTCGATGGACGGCGACGTCGCTCCGCTGGCGGAGATCGTCGACCTCGCGCAGCGCGCGGGGCTGCGGACCGTCGTCGACGAGGCGCACGGCACCGGCTGCGTCGGGCCTTCCGGTCGCGGCGCGGTCGCCGAGGCGGGGCTCGAGGAGGAGATCGACGTCATCGTCGGCACGCTCGGCAAGGCGCTCGGCGCCTACGGGGCGTTCGTCGCCTGCTCCTCGACCATGAGCGCCTACCTGGTCAACTGCGCCCGGTCGCTGATCTTCTCGACCGCGCTGCCCCCGCCGGCGGTCGCGGGGGCGATGGCCGCGCTCGAGCTGCTGTGCGAGCAGCCGCGGCGCGCGTCGAAGCTCCAGTCCAACGCGGGCGTCCTGCGCGACGAGCTGGCCCGCGAGGGCTTCGACGTGAGCGGCTCGACGACGCAGATCGTCCCGCTCGTCGTCGGCGAGGCCGACGTGGCGATGCGCATCTGCGAGGCGGCGCTCGAGCGCGGCGTCTTCGCGCAGGCGATCCGCCCGCCGACGGTGCCCGCCGGCACGTCGCGGCTGCGGCTCGCCGTGATGGCCTCGCACACGAAGGGCGAGCTGCGCGAGGCGGCACGCGCGCTCGGTCGCGCGGCGATGCAGACCGGCTTCCGGCCCGCGGACGCCATGCCGGTCGCCGCCTCCCAGACCACCGACGAATGGGAAGCCCTCCCCGCGGCCGCCCGCGCCGCATGACGAACCCACCTTCCCCTCGCGCGGCGGCGGATCCCCTCTCGCCCCCACGCGCATCGATCGCAGGGGCGCCCGTGCCCTCCCACACGGGCGCCTCCGCGAATCCCCTCGCCCTCCCGGGCGTCTTCGTGACGGGCACCGACACGGGGGTCGGGAAGACGGTGGTCGCCGCCTCGCTGTGCGCGGCCCTCCGCGCGTCCGGCCGGCGGGTGGCGGCGATCAAGCCGGTCCTCACCGGGCTCGACGAGGCGGACGAGGTCGCCTGGCCGCTCGACCACGAGCTGCTCGCCGCCGCGGCCGGCGGCGACGCCGAGCGGATCGCGCCGCTGCGCTTCGGGCCGCCGATGTCGCCGCACCTCGCCGCCGAGCTGGCCGGCGTGCGGCTCGAGCGCGAGGCCGTCCTCGCCGGGATCCACGCCGCCGCCGAGGGCGCGGAGGTCGCGGTGGTCGAGGGCGTCGGCGGCCTGCTCGTGCCGCTCGCCGACGACCTCCTGGTCCGCGACCTCGCGCAGGAGCTGGGCCTCCCGCTCGTCGTCGCCGCCCGCCCCGGCCTCGGCACGATCAACCACACGCTGCTGACGGTCGAGGCCGCGCACGCGGCGGGGCTGGAGATCGCGGCGATCGTGCTCACGCCGTGGCCCGCCGACCCCACGCCGATCGAGCGCTCCAACCGCGAGACGATCGCGCGGCTGACCGGCCTGCCGGTCGAGACGGTCGGCCACCTCGCCGCGCCCGACCCCGACCTGCTCGCCGCCGCCGGCGCGCACCTCGTGCGCATGCTCGCCCTACCGGGGTAGGACCGCCGCCATGAGCGAGATGCCGCCGGTACCGGCGCCGCACAGGCCGGTGGCCGGCCTCGACCACGTCGTGATCGCCGTCAGCGAGTGGGAGCGGTCGAACGCGTTCTACCGCGACGTCGTCGGCGCCGAGCTCGTCGGCCTCGACGACCCGCCGCGCTGGCGCTACCGCTTCGGCGAGCAGCAGCTCAACGTGCACGGCCCGGGCATGGACCCGCAGCCGGTCGCGCGGATCCCGGCCGAGCCGGGCATGGCCGACCTCTGCTTCGTCTGGGAGGGCGACGTCGAGGAGGCCGTCGCGCACCTCGAGCGCCACGGCGTCACGATCGAGGAGGGGCCCGTGCCGCGCAACGGCGCGCGCGGGCCCGGCCAGTCGGTCTACTTCCGTGACCCGGACGGCTCGCTGCTCGAGTTCATCGCCTACGAGCGGGCCTAGAACCAAGGTCCGCTGGGGCCGCCGGGGCTGAAGGCGGCCGCAGAACCGGCCGATCGAGGGACAATGGCCGCCCTCGGCACCGATCACGCTGCCGTTCTCGAAGCCCTGCCCCAGGGCGTCGTCGTGCTGGACGCGCACGGCCAGGCGGTGGAGTGGAACCGCGCCGCGCTCGAGCTGCTGGGCCGCACGCCGCTGACGCTGGCGGGCGCCCGCGCGCCCTTCACCGGCCCCGCGGTCGCCGAGACGGAGGACGGCGCGCCCGTTACCGAGCTGCACCCGGCCGGCCTCGCCACCATGGCGCGCGAGGGCCGTGCGCTGCTCGCGCGCAGCGCCGCGCGGGTCGTCGAGCAGCGCTTCGCCGCGGTCGGCGACGGCTTCGCCGTCACCCTCGCCGACGTCACCGCGCGCGTCGCCCGCGAGACCGGGACGGGCACCGATGCGACGAAGCTCGCCGCGCAGCTCGACGCCGCGGCGGCCCTGATCGTGACGCTGGACTGCGAGGGCCGCATCGAGCGGGCCAACGCGGCGGTGCGCGCGCTGTTCGGCGCCGACGCCCGCGACCTCGCCGGCGTGCCGTTCGTCGAGACGATGCTGCCGGTCCGCTCGCGGCCGGAGGCGCGCCGAGCGCTCGCCCGCGTGGCCGCCGAGCCGCGCGGAGAGGACTCGTCGCCCGGCCCCGCCGGCCAGCACTTCGAGGCGCCGCTCCGCACCCGCGGGGGCGAGGAGCGCAGCGTCTGGTGGCGCGCGACGCTCGGCCCGGACGGCGGCGCGGTGCTCGTCGGCCAGGACGTCACCGAGCGCCGCGGGATCGAGGAGCGCCTGCGCTTCCTCGCCCACCACGATCGCCTGACCGGCCTGCCCAGCCAGGGCCTGCTCGGCGAGCACCTCGGCCTCGCGGTGGCGCGCGCCCGCCGCCTCCAGACCGCGGTCGCCGTGATCTGGGTCGACCTGCGCCTCGACGCCCGCGGGATCGCCCCGGCCGAGCGCGACGCGCTCATCGTGCAGGCCGCCCAGCGCCTGCGTACCGCGACCCGCGCCGGCGACCTCCTGTCGCGCCCCGGCCGCGACGAGTTCGTCCTCGTCCTCACCGACCTCGACGACGCGGCGCTCGCCGCCGACGGCGTCGCCGCCCGGGTCGTCCACGACTCGTTCGCCGAGCCGCTCGCCGACGAGGGCGGCCAGCCCGTGCGGATCGCGCCGAGCGCCGGCGTCGCCCTCCTCCCGCAGCACGCCGACAACGCCGACGACCTGCTCGGCGGCGCCGCCATCGCGCTCGGGCACGCGCGCGCGGCCGGCGGAGGCACCGTCTTCGCCGACGAGATCGCGCGCAACCCGCAGCGCCCGCTGTCGGCCGCCGCCCGCCTGCGCCGCGCGCTCGACGACGACGAGCTCGAGCTGCACTTCCAGCCGGTCCGCGCGCCGCACGACCTCTCGCTGGCGGCCGCCGAGGCGCTCGTGCGCTGGAACGATCCCGAGCGCGGCCTGATCGGCCCGCCCGAGTTCCTGCCCGACGCCGAGGAGATCGGCCTGAGCGCCGAGATCGACGCGTGGGTCCTCGACGCGCTCTGCCGCCACGCGCGCGAGTGGGGCGACGCGGGCATCGTCCCGCGGCTGTCGTTCAACGTCTCCGCGCAGCTCGTCGCCCGCGCCGAGTCGGCCGTCGAGATCATCGAGCGCGTCGCGGCGCACGGGCTCGACCCGAAGGCGTTCTGCGTCGAGCTTCCCGAGTCCGCGGCGGTCGCCAACACCGCACGCGCGGCGCGCTTCTCCGCCGACCTGCGCGAAGCGGGCTTCGCCGTCGCCATCGACGACGTCGGCGGCGCGCTGGCCTCCCTCTCCCGCCTCCAGGACCTCCAGGCCAACGCGCTCAAGCTCGACCGCGGCCTGCTGCGCGGCGTCCCGGCCGACCGGCGCGCGTGCTCGGTCCTCGCCGCCGTCCTCGCGCTCGCGCGGTCGCTCGGGATGGCCGCCGTGGCCAAGGGCGTCGAGACCGAGATCCAGCGCGAGTTCCTCGTCACGCACGGCGCGCCGCTGGCGCAGGGCTTCCTCCTCGGCCGCCCCCTTCCGGCGTCCGAGATGCAGCAGCTGGTGCGCGGCGCCTAGGCGCCTACTTCTCGCCCTTCGCCGCGACCTCGACGATCGAGGCGTCGATGAGCCACTCCACCGGCGCCTTGTCGTCGGTGTAGACGCTGCCGCCCTCCAGCCGAGGGGCGATCCGGGCCGCGGCCTCCTGCGCCCGCGGCCGCAGCTCCGACGGCAGCGACTCGATCCGCGCGGCCAGCGTCGCCGCCGACGCCTCGCCGTCGGTCGCGATGAGCAGCGTGTTCGTGTCCTCGGCCGGATCGCGCAGCACCGTGCCGAAGACGTCGTCCATCGTCGCGCCGAGCACCTTCTCGAGGTCGTCGTTGCCCTCGGGATGGCCGGCGTTGACGAGCAGCACGCCGCCCGGGTTCAGGCGGTCGCGGGCCAGCTCGAAGAACTCGCGCGTCGCGAGGTAGAAGGGGATGTACGGCTGGCGGTAGGCGTCGACGAGGATCGCGTCGTAGCGCTCGTCCGTCGCGCGGAGGTACGGCCGCGCGTCGTCGGTGAACGTCCGCAGGCGCGGGTTGCGCATGTCGAAGTACTTGCGCCCGATCTCGGTCAGCTCGCCGTCGATCTCGACGCCGTCCACGTAGGTGGAGGGGAAGAAGTGGCCGTAGGCGCGCGCGGTCGTCCCGGCCGCGTTGCCGAGGATGGCGATCCGCTCCGGCGGGTGGTCGAGGACGGCGAACGGCGCGACGAGGTACTCGTCCCAGATGTTGTCCGTCAAGAACGTGCCGGGGCGCTTCATCGAGTGCACAGCCTGGCCCTCGTTCAGCTCGAGGTCGCGCCGCCCGCTGGCCTGCTCGACGACCCGCGCGTACTGGTACTCCGTGTCGACCTCGTGGATGACGCGGGCTCCGTCGTCGACGTCGCCCTTCACCGTCCCGACCGGCAGCGCGATCAGCCCGGCGAGGATCACGGGCACGAGCACGAGGCGGCGCCGCGCCAACCCGGCGACGGCCACGATCGCCAGGGCGAGGGCGAAGACGAGGAACGTCCGCCGCGTGCCGAGCAGCGGGATGAGCAGCAGCGCGCTGAGGAAGGTGCCGAACAGCGAGCCGACGGTCGAGATCGCGTACAGCCGCCCGGAGATCCGGCCGGCCTCCTCGACGCCGGTCACCGCGAGGCGCAGCGCGTAGGGCGCGACGGCGCCGCTGACGAGCACCGGCACGGCGATGAGGACGAGCACCGCCACGAGCGAGCCCGCCGCCGCCCCCGCGGAGATGGAGTCGAGCGCGTCGACGGCGATGTCGAGGAACGGCTCGGCGACGAACGGGACGAGCGCGAGCAGGAGCGCGCTCAGCAGGACGATTCGGTAGAGGCCCTCCGGCGTCGGGTTGCGGTCGGCCAGCCGGCCGCCGTACCAGTAGCCGATCGACAGCGCGACGAGGACCACGCCGATGGTGTTCGCCCACACGATCGTGGAGGCGCCGAACGACGGCGCGAGCAGGCGGGCGGCGGCGATCTCCGCGCCGAGGATGCACGTCCCGACCACGAAGACCACCAGCCCCAGAGGGGGCGCGAAGCGAGGGCGGTCCATCCGTCCCGCAACGTAGCGTGCGCAGCCGTGCAGCCCACCGACACCGGCCGCCTGCGCGAGCTCGATCGCGCCGTCCTCTGGCACCCGTTCACCCAGCAGCAGGGCTGGATGGACGAGGACGCGCCGATCATCGCCCACGCCCGCGGGACCACCCTCTACGACACCGACGGCAAGGCCTACATCGACGGCGTCTCATCGCTGTGGTGCACCGTCCACGGGCACCGCCACCCGTCGCTCGACGCGGCCATCCGCCGCCAGCTCGACGCGGTCGCGCACTCGACCATGCTCGGGCTCTCGCACCCGAGCGCGATCGAGCTGGGCGCGAAGCTCGTCGACCTCGCTCCGGAGGGCCTGCAGCGCGTCTTCTACTCCGACAGCGGGTCGACGGCCGTCGAGGTCGCGCTGAAGATCGCCTACCAGTGGTGGGCGCAGCAGGGCGAGTGGTGGCGCACGAAGTTCGTGTCGCTGAAGCACGCCTACCACGGGGACACGATCGGCTCGGTCTCCGTCGGCGGCATCGACCTCTTCCACGGCTGCTACAAGCCGCTGCTCTTCGAGACCGAGCAGGCCGAGCCCGGCGACATCGCGTCGATGGAGGCGCTGATCGACGACAAGGTCGCCGCCGTGATCGTGGAGCCGCTCGTGCAGGGCGCGGCGGGGATCCTCGTCCACCCCGACGGCTACCTGCGCGCGGTTCGCGAGCTGTGCGACCGACACGGGGTCCTGCTCATCTGCGACGAGGTCGCCACCGGCTTCGGGCGCACCGGCACGATGTTCGCGTGCGAGCAGGAGGGCGTCTCGCCCGACTTCCTCTGCCTCGCGAAGGGCCTGACCGGCGGTTACCTGCCGCTCGCCGCCACGCTCACGACCGAGCGCGTGTACGAGGGCTTCCTCGGCGCGTTCGAGCAGTTCCGGACGTTCTTCCACGGCCACACGTACACGGGCAACCCGCTCGCGTGCGCGGCCGCGCTGGCGACGCTCGAGGTCTTCGAGCAGGAGCGCACGCTCGAGCGGCTGCAGGACAAGATCGCGCTGCTCGGCGAGCTGCTCGACGAGCACGTGGCGCCGCTCGCGTGCGTCGGCGAGATCCGCCGCCGCGGCTTCATGACGGGGATCGACGTCTCCGGCTTCGCGCTCGAGGCGCGGATGGGCCACCAGATCACGCTGGCCGCCCGCGCCCGCGGCGCCATCGTCCGCCCGCTGGCCGACACGATCGTGCTCATGCCGCCGCTGGCCATCGAGGACGCCGAGCTGCGGCGCCTCGTCGAGATCACCGCCGCGTCGATCGCGGAAGCGACGGGCGCGAGCGCCCTCCGCGAAGCCGCCTAGCGCCGCCATTGCCACGGCCTCTGAGCGCGCATGCCCCTCGCGTCCACCCGACCGGTCGACGTGCTGGTCCTCGGCAACACGACGGCCGATCGTGTGATGGTGGTCGACGGGCCCTGGAGGGTGGGGTCCAAGCGAGCGGCGGCCTCGTCGGCGATCATGCCCGGCGGGGAAGGCGCGAACGTCGCGACGACGCTCGCCGCCCTGGGCATGCGCGTGCACTACCTCGGGCGCTTCGGGGACGACGACGGCGGCGAGATGAGCCGCGCCGCCCTGGAGGCTGCGGGCTGCGTGCTCGACGGCAGCTCGACGGTGCCCGGCTGCCCGCACCACCACGCGCTCGTCGTCGTCGACCGGTCGACCGGCGAGCGGTCGATCGTCAGCCACCGCGACCCGCGCCTCGAGCTCCCGGCCGAGGCGGTCGGCGCCCAGTGGGTGCGGCGGGCGCGGGCGCTGTCGCTCGACGGCCAGGAGGCCGCGCCCTCGCTGATCGCGGCGCGGCTCGCCCGCGAGGCGGGGACGACCGTGTTCGCCGACGCCGAGCGCGGGGATGCCGCGCTCGCCGCGCTGGCGCCTTGGGTGAACGAGCTGGTCGTGCCGCTGGCGGTCCTGCTCGAGCTCGCGGGACCCGACGCGTCGGCGGAGGATGCCGTCCGCTCGGCGGCC
>DASVRH010000253.1:0-2635 GCA_036388715.1 Solirubrobacteraceae bacterium
CTGACCGTCGTCGACAACGCGAGCGGGCCCGACGTGCGCAACTGGCTGGCCGCGCACCGCTCGTGGTTCGCGAACGTGATCCCGCGGACGGAGAACGAGCACGTCCCCGGCTTCCAGCACGGCATCGACGCGACCACGTCCGACCCGCTCGTCGTCACCGACCCCGACCTCGTCGTCCCCGACCTCGAGCCGTCCTGGCTCGCGCGGCTCCTCGCCCTGCTCGACCGCCACCCCGACTTCGGCCTGATCGGCGTCGAGCTCGACCAGGCGAACTCGCCGCTGAGCGCCGAGGAGCACGCCGCCCTGCGCGAGGAGCGCGGCCCCACCGGCGACCCGGAGCTGCGCGAGGGGAACGTCGGCACGCACCTCCAGCTGCTGCGCCGCGACGCGCTCCGCGTGCCCTACCGCTCCGACCGGCAGGTGTGCGACGCGGTGCGGGCCGCCGGCTACCGCGTCGGCTGGGCGCCCGGGGTGCAGGCGCGGCACCTCGGCTTCGACGATCCCGCGGCCAACCCGGAGTACCTGCGGGTCAAGGACCGGCGCGGCGAGTTCTACCCGAGCTACGCGAACCTGCTCGCCCGCGTCGAGGCCCCGTCGCTGCGGGCGCTGGCCCAGGCCGCGCCCGTGCTCGCCGCGGCCCGCGAGGCGGGGGAGGGGGCGGTCGTGGTGCGGCGCGCGGACGAGGTGGAGGGCGCCGCGAAGGAGGGCGCCCCGGCGGTGATCCTCGACGCGAGCCTGGAGGAGGTCGGCGGACGGCTCGTCGACGAGCTGACCCCGCCGGGCTGGCACGGCGAGGAGCGGCCGGGCGTCGGCGACGCCGTGCTCGCGCTGGCCGAGGCGGCCGACACCTCGCCCGTCCTGCGCGACCGCCTCGGCCTCAGCGCCCTCCAGCACCGCGAGGACTGGCTGGGGCTCCTCGCCGCCGGCGCGTTCGGCGCCACCGAGCGGCGGGTCTTCGTCTTCAGGCCGAGCGGAACCTGACCACGCCGTCGTCGCCCTCCTCCTCGACCACCTCGCCGCGGTCGAGCAGCAGGTCGACGTGGCCGAGCACCTCGCTCAGGGTCAGGTAGGCCTGCGTCAGGGCGACGTCGCCCCACAGCGACTGCGCGATCCCGTGCGCCGTGATCGGCCCGTCCGACGCGATCCGCCTCGCGATCTTCGCCGCGCGCTTCTCGTGCATCCGGAAGCGGCTGTCGATGAGCTCGGCGTGCTCGGTGACCGGGTCGCCGTGCCCGGCCAGGACGACGTCGACGTCCATCTCGCGGGTCTTGCGCAGCGACTCCAGGTAGGTGATGAGCGTCCGCGGCCGCGACACCCCGTCCGCCGGCCGCGTGATCAGCGGGTTCGACGAGATGTGCTTGATGAGGTGGTCGGCGCCGATGAGCAGCCGCCGCTCGGCGTCGTGGAAGACGGTGTCGGTCGGGGAGTGGCCGGGCCGATGGTGGACGGTGAAGGTGCGGTTGCGCAGCCGGATCTCGTCGCCCTCGTCCAGCCGTCGCGTCACCGTGGCCGCCGAGCCCCAGCCGCGGAACGCCGCGCTCACCGCCCGCAGCGCGTGCGCGACGTCCGGGGCTATCCCGTTGCGGACCATGAGCGTCTCGGCGAACTCGTCGTCGGCCTGCATCCGCTCGCGGTAGGCGCCGAGCCAGTCGGCCAGCGGCGCGAGCGCGGCGACCTCGGCGCCGGAGCGGCGCGCGAGGATCTCGACGAGGCCCTCGTGATCCATGTGCTGGTGCGAGATCACGATCAGGCCGAGGTCCTCGATCCCGTGGCCGAGCGCCCGCAGCCCCTGCTCCAGCTCGTCGAGCGCCTTGCCGCTGTTCGGCCCGGAGTCGACGAGCGTCAGCGGGTCGTCCTCGATCAGGTACGTGTTGACGCGCCCGACGGCGAAGGGCGTCGGGACCGCGATGCAGTGGATGCCTTCGGCGATCACTTGAACGCATGGTGGACGACGTGGGGGACCTTCACGCCGTCGGTGGCCTGCAGGACGAAGCGCGAGTGGCGCTCCACGCGCGCGAAGCCGGCGCTCCAGAGCATCCGTCGCCACGCACGGAGATTGGGTCGCCAGAACACGACGGCGGCCGGATCGTCGCCGCGCCAGCGGTTCAGCGCGACCGGCAGCAGCGACGTCAGCCGGTCGTACTCCTCGGCCGAGACGAACCGCCCGCGGCACACCGACGCGATCCGCTCGAGCGCGAGGAACTGGTCGCGCAGGTGGATCAGCACCGAGCCGCAGAAGACGACGTCGAACGAGCCGAGCCGCTCGGGCGTCGCGTCGTAGACGCTCAGCTCGACGCGCTCGACCGACGAGCCCAGCCGCGAGCGCAGCTCCCGGAAGCCGTCGCCGCGGCCGGCCGAGAAGGAGGCCGGCCGGCGCCGCGGCGGCCAGTCGAGGTCGGCCTCGTCGTCGAGGTCGAGCGCCACCACCTCGGCGGCGCCGCGCCTCTCCATCTCGAAGGCCCAGAACCCGTCCCACGTGCCGACGTCGAGGCAGCGCATCCCGCTCAGCGACGCCGGCAGCCCGTAGTGGCCCACCTGGCCCCGCAGGTCGAACCAGCCGGGCGTCGCGGTCCCGTCCGGCAGGTCGACGGTGTGGTACCCGCGGGTCAGGAGCGGATCAGCGCCAGCACGTCGT
>DASVRH010000254.1:0-34564 GCA_036388715.1 Solirubrobacteraceae bacterium
TGGATCGTCGGGGTCGGGCTCGAGGTCATCGAGCGCCTCGACTTCGTAGAGGTCTCCGCCTACAGACTTGGGACCGCTTGCCGGAAGCTTGACGTACATCGCCGCCCATACCCGGGCCGCATCTTCGCTCGTCGACAGATACACGAAGTCCGGGCTGTAGTCGACGCCGGGGTAGGGCGCGGTCGCGACCTTTGTCCGGCTTCGCGGAAGCAGAACGTCTCCCTTTCGCCGACTCCTCACGCCGCCATGAAAGAACATCGTCGGCACGAAAGTTAGCTCTCGCGCGACCTACGATCAGTCGCCTCTTAGGACTCGGCCTCGTAGATGAGCTGCGACACGCGCGTCTCTAATGCGACTGCGAGATCCGTCAGCTTGGCCACGCTCGGGTTCCCGCGGCCACGCTCGATATCCGAGAGGTAGGTCGGGTGTACGCCGGCCTTGTCGGCGAGCGCCTCGATCGTAAGTCCGTGCTCTTGGCGATGCGCGCGAATCACTCGGCCGAGCGCGCGCGGAGTCGGGACCGGAACGGACAAGTCCCGCACGATCTCTGCTTGCCAACACCCTGGCCATCGGATATATCCTGTGCGCCCGTCGCTCCTGAATCCAGGTTGACGACCTACACGCCACGGAAGGATTCTCCCGCATGTCCGCCTCTCCCCTTCGTCGAGTCGCCTTGGCCGCCGGCATCCTTCTCGTCATCTCGCCGGAGTCCGCGATGGCAGCCGGCGGACGCGACATCGCGAGCGCCCCCGGCGTCGCATACGACCAACTGATGATGGGCGGAGGCCAGCAGCAGGAGTTCTGGCGTCTGCCGGTGACGGCGGGCGATCGACTGACGCTGCGCTACGAGAAGAGCCCGGGCGGGCGCTACCAGTACGTCTACATCTTCGATCCGAGTGTCGACGACTACCGCTTACGCGACGCACAACCGGTCCACACGGAGCGGGCAGAGGAGGGGAAGTCAGAGTTCATCTGGACCGCCCCCTTCACCGGCTCCGCGGTGCTCCTCATCTGCCAGAAGGGCGACTACTACCTCTTCTGCGGCCAACATGAGCAATACACGGGTGTGACGGCGAGCGCGTTCTCGTTCGTCGGCAGCCTCGAGCACCAGACGGCAGTACTCCTTCGGTCCATCCCCCGGCTCGTCCGATCCAGGACCCAACGCATCCGATTGGGGGCGCGGGTCCAGTCGCCGGCGGGAGAGCCCCGCGGCAGCTGCGCCGTCGATCGCGTCGGCGGCGGCCGAGCGCGCGAGCTCACGATCACGCCTGTCGTCGGCGGTGCATGCTCCGCGCTCGTACGAACAGGACGCTACGGGCGCACGCGGTTTCGCGTGCGGTTCCTGCCTGAGGATGGCTGGCTCGCGTCCGACGCCACCAGCCGCACCGTGACGACCCGCAGGAGTTCGCGATGAGGACAGCACGACGCTGCCCGCCGCAGGCACGTAGCGCACTGACGTATGCGAACGTCATGGCAACGGTCGCGCTCTTTGTGGCGCTCGGCGGCACCGGCTACGCCGCGGCCACTCTCGCTCGGGGCTCGGTCAAAGCCAGGCACCTCGCCACGAGCTCCGTCAGATCAAGCGCTATCAAGGACGGGACCATTCAGTCGCGGGACCTCGACCCCGCGCTGTTGCGTCAACAGCGTGCCGGCGCCGCGGGGCCTCAAAGCTTGCCTGGTCCTGTCGGTCCCGTGGGACCCGTGGGTCCTGTCGGTCCTGTGGGCCCTGACGGCGCGCGAGGTGAGCGCGGCGAGCCTGGCGATGATGGTGCCGGGGTCACCCTGGCTGGTTCCGCCAGCCTCGGCAACGCCGTCGAGTCGACTCGCACGAACGGCACAGCGAACTCGCCTGTCCTCGCAACCCTCGAGGGCGGATGGAACCAGCCGGTCGGTGAGGTGGAGATCGTCTCCGGTACCGTCACAGTGCGATACCCGGACGAGTGCGCGCCCACCGGAGTGATCCCAGATCAGAGCGTGCAGATCGTCTTGCAGGCTTCCGCTGCGGGCGCTGCCCCCATCGGAGGCAGCACGACGGTCACGACGTGGACGCCCGAGCGCGCCGGCACGACTGTTTCGCTTGGTGTGCCCGCTTCAACGATCGGCTACGGCGCTCAGACGGCCAGCCGAACGGTGAGCCTCCGCGCCTTCGACCACTGCAGCGGAACGAGCGACGACGAACGGTTCACGATTACGGACGTAGAACTTTTCGTCTACGGACTCGCGCCCACGAGCTGACGCCGCGCGACCGACGCCTCGAGTGAGCGCCGGCTGATTAGAATGACGACCAACACAGGGTCGCCCGCTTAGATGACGCGACCAACGCACGACTCGCAACGGGCCACATGCCAAGGTCTATCGAAGCGACGCTGATACTGATGGCTCCCAACGGCGACATGGCTGGCGACTCAGGCACGCTCGCGATCTCCGACGAGGGCCTGCACTGGACGGGGCGGCGCTCGTTTCCGATTCCGTGGACGCACTTCTGGTCCTGGGGCCTACAAGAGAAAGGCGTCTTTCGCCCGCAGATCGAAATTTGGGTAATTGTCCGGGGCAATACCAGCTTCCGCTTCAATTGCGGGCGTACGGGGGAAGGCGGCGAGGCCTTCTTTGAATCTATCAAGACCGTATGCCCGATGGACCCAATGTAAGTCTGCAAGAAAGACGCTAGTGCTTGCTGAGATGATAATTTTAAAGTATAACGTTTGAACGAGGTTCATGTTCGTCGCTGGCGATCTCTCTGAACGGCGCGCGCTCCGCGAGACCGCTGGCTAGGAACCGAGCCTCCCTACCGGCGACATAGAAACCGTAGGCTCGTTGTGAGGTACGCATATGCGCACCGACCCACACTCGCTGTCCGTCGAGGACCTGTTCGACCCCAGGCGAGTGCACCTCGTCGAGCCGCGGCGTACGCACGATCTCGTCCTCGTCTCTGTACCGGCTCCGGATGGGCTCGTCGTAAAGGGCTTTCCCGCCGAACGTCCTATGCCGACTGACGCACGGATTCTGGCCGTGGTGGCGACCGACGGCGAGAGGCCTACCGTCGTCATGTTCGGCGGTACGAAGGGACATCAGCATCCTGACGTGCTGAACTGGCGCGGTCCGCTGTACGACCTCGTCGCCACCGTTGCGAGCCACCTCAATGGGGACACGCCCGGGCAGATGCAGCGGAACTACCTGCGGATGATCGGCGGCCCCGCAGCGGACCTCGTCTGAGCTGACCCCACGTACGTCGACAACGCCAGTGCACGCCCGCGCGTGCACTGGCCATCCCGGACTTATCCTCACAACTACGCCGGCAGGCCCGCAAGACGCCTGATCTCGTCGTACGTCCTCCCGCTCATCCGCGCGGGACGATCCCGATACCAGCCGACCACGGCGTACCAGTCAGCGTCGATCAGCTCGTTATACCGCCGGCAGAGAGTCGCGATGCGATGAACGCCGCAGTCTCCACTAAGTCCAGTTGGCGAGCACGCGCAGCTGTCGATCAAGCTACGCCATCGCTCAAAAACCCGCTGGCCTTGTGTCTGGCGACCCAACGCTTCGAGGAAGGGCATGAGCTCGGCGTCAGGTGAGGACCGCAGCGCCACCCGAAGCCACGAGTCGTCCTCCTCATGGAACCCCGTTGCTTGCTCCAGAGCCGAGAGTGTTTCCGCCACCTCTTGCTCCGCACCTGCATCGGCGAGAATCCACAAGCCGCTGCGATCCCGAACGAAGCGGTCGATCTCGATCAGGTACCACGAGTAAAAGTACAAGCTGGACCTGTAGAGCGGCTCGATCAGAGACTTGGCGTAGCCTTGCCAGCGGTCTCGAGTCAGTCGAGTCAAGTCCGCTCCGAGCGCGTAGACCGGAGTCCAGATGCCGTAGTAGTACTCGTGCCGCCGAAGCCATTCGAGCGCCATGACGTCGACGCCCGGCGCCCCGTGGGCCATCACTTGCCGGCTGGCACGGTGTTCCAGGCGGAAGAACGCTTCCCCAATTCGCTGCAGCAAGGGAATCTCGAAAGTGTCCTTCCAGTAGCGGCCGCTGGATGGACTGGTATTCCCGCGTGCTGCTGCTGCTGCCTCACGACGTCGGCTTTTCGGCAGACCGATCGTGTGCGGCGCGGTACCCATCGCGGCCGCGGCCTCCTCCCCCAGTCCCCGCGTGACGTCGCTAACCACACGGCGTGCCGCCTCAACGAGCTCGGGTCGAGACGGCGCCCCGAGCGACTCGTCACGCCCACGCAACGCGTTCACGCGCACCATGTGTGTATGCAGAAAAAACTCGACCGCGTTGAAGTCGAGATCGCGCCACCCGCGATCGAAGATTGAGCGTGCAGCGGCGACGTATGCCTCGAGCGGAGGCGCAGGCGCAGGCGCCGGGGACGGGTCGCCCCAGACGGGCGCGGTCCTGTCGGTTTTCTGTCGGGACCTATGCGGCATCTCTGACGACGTTGCTCCTAGCTTGGCAACCGCAACTGCAAACGGTGTCTGACAGGAGGACCGTTGTCCAATCTTCCGATCGCGTCACATGCTCCCCGTCTCCCGAGCGCATCTCGCGACCGCAGGACGGCGCAGGCGATCGCGCGCATCCACACCGATGCGGTCGTTGCCCAGGCCGCTGACGACGCGCGCGCCTACCTGGCGCGTCGGCGCCTGCAGGACATCCAAGCGCTCACGCAACAGAGCCTGGCGGCAGCGACCGAGATCGATGCAGTCGAGCAGATCTGCGCGGATCGAGCGCCTCACGCCGTGGCCCGCCTCCACCTGATCGCGCAGGTTGGGACCGCCGGCATCGCCCAGACCCTCAACGACTTCATACAGAGCTGATGGGGGTTCCCGAGATCCTAATCCTCGCCGTCGCGGCGATCGGTATGACGCTCTTCGTTCTCTTGATGTACGTCGGCGACTACCGCGCCGAGAAGCAACGTCGCGAGGAAGCCGACGCGGATCGCGCTCGATTGCGCGAACTTGTGCGGGAACACCAGCGGGTTGATTCCATTCGCGGTCAGACGGTCGACAGGCTGATCCGCGAAACCGTCCGGTCAGAGCGACGGCGACTGGAGCGCTAGGCGGATGTCGGCATTCGTCTCAGAACACGCCGCCCCGGACGGTGACGATCGACTTCGGCGCTTGGTGCGTCGCCTAGCTGGAGACAAGCGCTTGCTCCAGCGCCGCCTGACCCACCTGCGAGCCGAGAATGACGCGCTAGACGTACTCCTCGACGCGGCGTGGTCCGAGATCGAGCGGCGCGATGCGCGGGACAGTGACGCGCGCGAGGGGCCGTTGTGAGACCGGCGCGAGCCCTCGTTGTCGCCGCAGCCTCGTTGGTCGTTGCCCTATGTACAGCGGCTTCGTTGCTGCCGCGGCTCCTGCCGCACATCAGCGCGCTGGTGGCTCTAGCGATTGTTACTCGAGTCGTTTGGTTCTACACCGGCCGCTGGTGAAGTCCTGCCCATCTCGATGTCGTGCAACGCGCTAGCGCCAGTCGCTCAACTGCACGCCATATCTGGGCGAAGAGGTACTGATTTCGCAGCCGCGCTGATCTAAGAATTATTTAACTTTACGAGAGCAAAATAAGAGTAATGGCGAGAGAGGAGTGTGAGAAGATGGGACGCAGACGGATCAAGGTGCGAGGTGTTCGACGAGCCGAGCTCGACACCAATCAGCTCGCCCTCGCGCTATGGCTCATGGCGAAACGAGCTGCCGAGGAAAAGCGCGACCGACGGGCCGGGTTGAGGCGAATACGGCGGGAGGTCGATGATGCGCGGTGAGGTCGTACCGGCCCTTGTCGCAGCGGGAGGCGGCGCCGCGCTGCTTGGAGCGTTGACCGCGTACGAGCACCGGCAGTACACGAGGATGCGACAGCACCGCTCCCGCTACACGCTGGAATTCCCAGCTCACGCGAATATCTCCGACGGGGTGGCCGCCCTCGAGGCGATGTCCGGCCTCGGGCCAGCCGTGGAGCTCATCACCGAGGTGACCGGCACCAGCTCGGGCATCACTCATCACCTTCACGTCCCTCGGGAACTGTCTGAAGCAGTCGTTGACCAAGTTGAGACAGTACTTCGGGGAACCCGTGTGAGGCGCGCAGACGGTTCACCGCCCACAGCCGTAACGGCGGCGCTGCGCATGGTCGTGCCGCCGGAGCTCGCTTTACGCACTGAGGACGGCGAGGCGGCTGGCCGGTCGCTTCTGGCCGGGTTGCGCACGCTCCGAGACGACGAGAGCGTGAGCGTGAGGTGGGCGCTCCGGCCGGCTGGTCGCGCGGCTCGTCGCGCGGGTGACGATCGCACTGGCGCGGCGCGCTCGGGAGCAGAACTAGCTGCCGGAAGAGTCCGCGAGGGGCGGCCGTTGTTCAAGGTGGCGGGTATTGCTCTGGCCTCTGCAGCGGATCCGGCACGGGCGCGACAACTACTAGAGCCAATCGCTGGCGCGCTACGCAGTCGCCGTCGAACCGCGCGCGGGTTAATCGTCCGGCGGGCGCGATCACGAGCCTGGTCGGCAACGCCGTCGACGCTCCGGGTCCGCGGCGCGTTGAGCGTGCCCGAGCTGCTTCCTCTTCTCGGCTGGCCATTCGGGCCGGACGTCGAGGGCGTGATTCGGAGTGGGTCGCGCCGACTGCCGGCGAGGCGCGGGCTGGCGCGGCATGGCCGCCACTTACTTACCGGCTTCGACGCTCACGGTGATCGGGCGGTCGCCCTGACCGCGGAGGCCGCCTCGCACCACGTAGCCGTCCTCGGACCGAGCGGCAGCGGAAAGTCCGCTGTGTTAGCACGCGGAGTCCTCGACGACCTGGAGCATCGCTACGGCGGCGTCGTCATCGATCCGAAGGGGGACCTCGTGCGCGACGTGCTCGATCGTGTGCCGCTCCGCCACGTCGACCGCGTTGTGCTTCTTGATCCGGCCTCCGATTCAGCCGTGCCTGGACTCGACCTGCTCGGCGTCGGTGATGCCGATCTTCGGGCCGATGTCGTCCTCGGTGCTCTCGCGGCGATCTTCCGAGATAGCTGGGGAGTGCGGACGGACACCTACTTGGCGCTCGGGTTGCGAACGTTGAGTTCGCTACCCGGCGCCGTCTTGACCGACTGGATCCGGCTGTTCAGCGACGCGGCATTTCGGCATCACGCGGTACGCCAATTGCGCGACCCGCTGCTCATTGGCGCATGGCAGACCTACGAGGCGCTCAGCACAGCCGAGCAGCATCAGCATGTCGCGGCTCCGATGTCGAAGGTGGTCTCGCTGCTTGCGCGCCCAAGCGTCCGCAACGTGCTTGCACAGCCCAAGCCGAAGCTTGATGTGACGGCATTGCTCGCGAAGCGTGGGTGGCTGCTGGTGTCGCTCTCACCTGGACAGCTCGGAGAATCGGCGACCCGGTTGCTCGGCGCGATCCTGACCTACGTCGTCTGGACAGCCATCGAGGCCCGCAGTGCGCTTCCCGTCCCCCGTCGCCATCCAGTCTTCCTGTACTTCGATGAACTGCAGACGATGGCGGCATTGCCGTTTGGTCTCGAGTACTTCTTCGAACGAGCGCGCGGTCTTGGCTGCGGGGTCACGGTCGCGACGCAGGCGCTCGGCAGGCTCCCGGAATCAGTGCGCCAGGCCCTACTCGGGAACGTAGGAACTCTCGTGAGCTTCCGCTCCGGACGTGACGAAGCCGTACGGGTTGCCCGCGAGTTTCCAGGTCTAACCACCGACGATCTTCAGGCGCTTGGACCTTTCGAAGTCGTAGCCCGAATCAGTACCGGCGCCGGCAGCAGCGTTGCGCGTGTCACCGGGAGAACTGAGCCGTTGCCCGAGCCCACCGGCAGTGCGGCGTTGATCCGGCAACGCTCCATTGAGCGGTACGGCGGCAGGGCGTCGTTCGACGCGCCGCCTATCGCATCGGAGGATCCCGATGACGCGCCGCTTGGCCGTACTCGGAGGTCTGAATGAGCCGACCAACCGAGCGACCAATCGCGTCGAGTGCGCCGTGCGGCCCTCCCCGCACATCACGGGGTTTCGCGGAGATACGAGCCACGACAGACGCACCTTCCCGCGTCTCCCGCCGCGGGCTCGATCGCATTGACCGGGATCTGACGAGCTACGAAGAGGCCCTCCTCATGTTCGTCTCCGAAGTGCGCCTGGCGACCGGGCACCAAATTGCCCGGCGATTGTGGGCATCGGCCAGTCCCACTGACGTCCGAGCACGGGCGGCGCGACGAGCGCTCGCGCGACTCGAAGGACAGCGAGTGGTCGATCGCTTGGGCCGCCGTGTGGGAGGCGTTCGGGGCGGCAGTACGTCGATCGTCTACCGGATGGGTCCCGTCGGCCGACGTCTCCTCGCGCGACGTGGCCTCGAGACCCGACGCTTGAGCGATCCGGGGGAGCGATACGTCGCCCACACGCTTGTGATCACGGAGTTGCTCGTGCGTATGCACGAAGCGACGTCGACGGGCGGCCTCGAAGTCATCGAATACCAGACCGAGCCCAGATGTTGGCGCGGCTTTATCGGCGCGATGGGGGCCCGGCTAATCCTGAAGCCCGACCTGTTCTTGCGTACCGGCGCGGGGGCCCTTGAAGATCGCTGGTTCCTCGAAGTCGACTGCGCCACGGAGTCAGCCGCAACGATTGCGCGCAAGGCCAAGCTCTACGTCATTCACTACCGCTCTGGTGACGAGCAGCAACGGGCCGGCGTGTATCCCCACGTCGTGTGGACGGCTCCGCACGAGGGTCGCGCCAAGCAAGTTCGTGCGGCACTCCGGCGACTGCCACCCGCCGCTCAGCGCTTGTTCATGGTGTGGCTCTACGACGAGAGCGTCGGGCGGCTCGCTGCTGAGGCACAACGATGAGCGGTCGCTACGACAAGCTCACGATCGGTAGTTCGGTGGAGTGGTACACGCCGCCCGAAATTTTCGAGGCGCTCGGACTCTCGTTCGACTTGGATCCGTGCGCGCCGCCTGGCGGTCTGCCGTGGATTCCAGCCCGGACGTCGTACTCGCGGATCGAGGACGGCCTGGCTCAGCCGTGGCGCGGTCGCATCTGGATGAATCCGCCGTACGGTCGCGGCATCGAGCGCTGGATGCGGAAGCTGGCCGCGCATGGCGACGGCATAGCCCTCGTGCACAGCCGTACCGATACCGCGTGGTGGCGTGACGCGATCGCCTCAGCCACGGCGCTCTGCTTTGTCGCCGGTCGGGTGCGATTCGTACGCGGCTCGACCATGAGTCAGGAAGGACCCGGATCACCAGTGTCGTCCGTCTTGATCGCGTACGGGCTCGCCTGCGGCATCGCCCTAGCGCAGGCGGGGCTCGGACCAACCTTAATCGTGCCTCGCGGTCTTCAGTCAGATCGGGCAGAGCCACACGTCGCGGAAGCGACATGAGCATGCCAGGGATGGCTGTGCGGCCGGCGGAAGGACACGCGGTCTTTCTGCCTGCCGCGACATCCATCTCATCCGAGGAGGTTCGGCATGACCAAAGCCGAAGAGGTCTTTGCCAAGGTCGAGCAGTTGGTGGCAGGCGACTTGACGAAGGCGGAGGCTTTCAAGAAGGTTGCCGAGGAGTACGGCCAGCCCGTCAACTCGATGCGGGGCGCCTACTACGCGCATACGCGAAGCACCGGCACTGGGCGCCCGCGGCGCCGCGAGACCACACCCGAGGACGCCCTGGCGGATGCGCGGGCGGCACTCGAACGAGCGCTCGCCAACATCGACCGCGAAATCGCGATGGCGAAGGAGCGAGCGGACGAAGCCAAGGCTGAGTACGAGGCGCTCAAGTCGTCCGCCGACGAGCGGAAGGCGGCCATCAAGGGGCGCCTCGAAGTGCTCAAGTAGCGGACACGGGTCGGTCTGGAGCACCCTTCAGACCGACCCGCTCATGCTTGCTGAACGGCGTGATTAATTGGACGATGGACGTGCAAGCTCCGCGATCCGCTCGGGCGGTCGACGGCTTGCTCATCGCCCTGCATCAGAGGTATCTCCAAGGGGTGGGACAGCCGCCGCACCCCGACGTCGCCGGGCAGGGCTGTATCGGCACGGGCTCAGCGTGAGCGTCCACAGTGCCACTTGGGAGGAGGAGAACATGAACCAACCCAACGGCGACGCCAAGGTGCGCGCCGCGATCTACGCCCGCGTCTCGTCGAGCGGCCAGCTCGGTCGTGACGGCGACTCGGATGGTTACTCAATTCCTGCACAAGTGAAGGCGTGCGAACGCAAAGCAGCGGACGTCGGAGCGGTAGTCGCTCACGCCTACATCGAACGCGCGGAGAGCGCGCGCAGTGCCCGTCGACCAGTCCTTCAGCAAATGCTGCGAGAGCTTCCGGCTGTCGGCGCGCGGTACCTGATCGTCCACAAGGTCGATCGGCTGGCGCGCAACCGCCTCGACGACGCGACGCTCTACGACCAGTTGGTGCGTATGGGCGTCACGCTGATCTCGGCCTCGGAAAACATCGACGAAACGCCGACCGGTCGGCTCATGCACGGGATGCTGGCCACGTACGCCGAGTACTACTCGAACAACCTTGCGAGCGAAATCAAGAAGGGCCTAATCCAGAAGCACATCACCGGAGGAACACCGTTCAAGCCACCGCTCGGGTACATGCCACGGCGCGAGCTCGTAGGAAACCAAGACATCCGCACGGTGGTCGTAGATCCGGAGCGCGCGCCGCTGGTGAAGCTCGCATTCGACCTGTACGCGACTGGCGACTGGCCGCTGCTCACGCTGACCGCACACCTTGAGCAACTCGGCCTGACGAGCCGTCCGACGCCGAAGCGGCCAGCAAAGCCACTGCGGATGACGAGCGTGCACAAGCTCTTGACCAACCCGTACTACCACGGCGTCGTGGCGTACCAGGGGCGCCGCGTACTCGGTCGTCACGAGCCGCTCATAGATCGCGACACCTTTGACCGCGTACAGGGGTTACTGGCCGCTCGGGCTGTGGCCGGAGATCGCCCGAGCAAGCACGAGCACTACCTCCGCGGCAGCCTGTTCTGCGGCAGCTGTGGAGGCAGGCTGCTCTTTTCGCGCCATACCGGAAACGGGGGCACCTACGAGTACTTCTCCTGCATCAACCGCCGAAGCCGCGGGGGCAACGGGCGATGCCGCGGCGTGCACTACTCCGCCGAGAAAATCGCGCTACAGCTAGAGGAGCACTATCGGACCGTCAACCTACCGCCGGACGTCCAGCAGAAAATCGTGGACGACGTCAAGGCTGATGGAGCCGAGCGGGTTCTAGTTGTCGAACGCGAGATGAAGCGGCACAGGCAGACGATTGACGAACTCGAGGACCAGCAAGCGCACCTTCTCGAACTCTCTCTCAAGGGGCTCGTCTCTGAGCGCGTGCTCGCGCGCAAGCAGGCCGAATTGGAGACAGAGCACGCGCGGGTGACGGATCTGCTCGAAGACAGCCGCATGGATGCGCACAACGTTGAGACTCAGCTGCTCGACGCCCTCGCTCGAACGCAAACACCGTACACGACTTACCACGGGGCTACGCCCTTCGAGCGTCGGTTGCTCAACCAGGCGTTCTTCGATCGGATCCTCGTTGGGGAGGAGGGCGAGATCACGGGTGCAGAGCTCGCCCCGGTGTACGCCGCAATGGCAGGCTGGGAGCCGCGGCTTGGGCAGCCGACGGCTAGCGCTGCGGTGCCCAGCCGCGCTGGCGGCGGCCGAGAAAGTGCAAACCCCGGCCTTTCGGTTGACCGGGGTTTGCACTTCGTGAAATTGGTGGAGACGGTGGGAATCGAACCCACGTCCGCAATCGCGTTGTGGCAGCTTCTACGAGCGTAGCCGGCACTCTGATCTCACTCCCGGGTCGCCATGCCGGCGGGGTTTCCGAGAGCCAGCCTCCTGAGATGTCCCCCGGTCGGCGGAAGCGGACCTTCCGGGGTGAGCCCGCGTTCTGATACCGGAACCCCCACGGCGGGCGGGCGGGGGGCGGTACCTCACCTACTCAGTCGTGTGACTAAGCGGCGAGGGCGTACTCGTGAGAGTCCGCACGTATGGTTTTCCGGTGGTTTTACGAGGCCAACCGGAACCTCGGCTCGCGACTGCCCCAGCGGAACCGACCACGTCGAAGCCTGTCGTCCCCAGGGGCTATGTGTGTTCTGAGAGTGTAGTCGGTCATGCGCCTCTCGATCTCGACTCTTGTGACCGTTCTCGCACTGTTGTTCCCTGCGCAGGCCCTGGCCGGGAAGGCCGTCAAGGCCGGCGACTGCCCCGGCCAGCATGTGCCCGCCGCCGTCCAGGACAGGGTGGACTTCCGAGCGGCGCTGCTGTGCGGGATCAACGCCGCTCGCAGCCAGCAGGGCCTGCCCGCGCTGAAGCGCTCGCCCGCGCTCGAGAAGGCGGCACAGGGCCACGCCGCCGACGAGGCCAAGCGCCGCTTCGCCAACCACAACTCGCCGGGCGGGTCGACGATCGCGTCGCGGATCAAGCGCCGCGGCTACCGCGCGGCGGCCTACAACGAGGCGCTCGGGCTCGACGTGGACTCGTCGTCCGCCTACACGCTGCTGCGCGAGATGGTCGACGAGCGCAGCCACCCGTGCACCGCGATCTTCGACCCGCGGTTCCGCGACGCCGGCATCGGGATCGACATCGGCGGCGCCCCGCGCGGCGCCCCGTTCAAGGTCGCCTACCTCGTCATCGACTTCGGCCTGCGCGCGGGGCGCTCGCAGCCGTCGCGGAAGACCGGGCCGGCGCGCACGTGCCCGCACAAGCTGCCCCCGCCGCCGTTCACGGGGTCGCCGGTCGTGCCCGCCGGCGCGCCCGCCACCGGCCAGGACCGGATCACGGTGAACGCCCGCTGTACCGCGAGCGTCGCCTGCGCCGGAAGCGTCACGGTGAGGCTGCCGAACGCCGGCGTCACCTCGGCGCCCGTCGAGTTCCGCATCCCCGCGCGCGGCACCGCGGCGATCGTGGTGCCGGTCGACTCCGCCGCCATCGACCGCGAGCTCGCCTCCGCGTCGCCGTCGGTCGTGCTCGGCTTCGACCACGCCGAGCCGGCGCGCTTCCACGACGAGTTCGACGGGCCGCTGCCGCCGCGGTAGCTAGCGCGCGGCGGGGCGCTTGCGCAGCGTGCGGAGGACCTCCGTCTCGCTGCGCTGGCCCGTCAGGGCGGTCGCCTCGAACTCGAGCCGGTACTCGCCGGCCGCGCGCGGGCGGTCCAGGCGGGCGCGGAACGTGCCGCGCTTCGCGCTCAGCGTGACGCCGTCGACGGCGGTGTCGCCCTTCCACAGCGTCACGCGGATCGAGGAGCGCTTGGAGACGAACACGCGCCCCTCGACGAGCCGCTTCGTCGCGCCGAAGCGCGGCGTGCCGAAGCGGACCGGCTCGGTCTCGTAGAGCGCGAACCGATCGGCCAGGGAGCAGAAGGGCTCGCCGCCGACGCGATCGCAGAGCTTCTCGACGAACTCGCGGAACAGGCGGTGGTAGTGCAGGTCGGACTCCTGCCCCGCCGTCGTTCCCGGCTCGTGGTAGTAGAGCGACCAGGCGCCGGTGTCGTACATGCCCATCCCGGCGCGGGCCTCGGCCAGCGCCATCTCGTAGGTCTCCTGCACCGCGCCGTCGGTGGGCTCGAGCGCCGCGTAGGCCTGGAGCGAGAGGACGGCCTGCGCGAACCCGTTGCCGATCATCAGCCGCGGCGCCTGCGGATACATGAGGAAGTGCGCGCGGCCGGGCTCGGTGGGCAGGCGGACGCCGAACGGCGGATCCTGGCGGAAGACCTCGAGCATCTCGCGCGCCTCGGCCCGCAGTCCCAGGCGGGCGTAGACCTCGAGCGCGATCGACTGCGGCATCGCCGACGTCCAGCCGGGCCCGCCGCCCGACCAGGGGAAGAGGTACTCGAACGCGAGCGCGCCGTTGCGGCGCACGGCGAGCTGGAGGAGGTCGTCGGCCCAGACGCGCGCGCGCTCGGGGATCGAGCGCCGCCGCGTCAGCGAGTTGAGCGTGCCGAGGTTCGCGAGCGGATGCAGCTGCCAGCCGTTGCCGGTGAAGAGCTGGAAGACGACGCGCGAGCCCGGGAACGCGCGGCGCGTGCCGTTCGACGGCGCCGCCAGCCGGTCGCGCCAGAACCACTCGACGTTGCGCTGCACGATCAGCAGCGCGGGCCGGACGCGGTCGGGCAGCAGGCCCTCGCGGGCGAGGCTGCGCGTGTTGGCGACGACGCCCTTCATGTGCGCCTGCGGGGCGCCGGTCAGCCTGCGGGCGGCGCGGCGGGCGTCGAGCCAGTCGCGCTGCCAGGCGTCGACCACGACCTGGTCGACCTGGCCGCTCGCCTCGATCTCGGCGAGGACCTGGTCGACGGGATCGGTCGACTGCGCCGCCGCGGGCGGGGCGACGACGAACGCGAGGAGGAGGGCGAGCAGGGCCGGTCGGCGCACGGACGGCAAGCTAGAACACACGTCCGATGCATTCGGGTCGGTCCGTGCAGCGACCGACGACCAGGGAGCGCGGCCCGACGGTGAGGTACGGACGCTAGGGCGTCGGGTCGCGCAACGCGTTCAGCGCCCGACGTCGCGCAGCTGGCGATCCATGTCGCGCTTCATCTCGCGCGACTTGATCGACTCGCGCTTGTCGAAGCGGTCCTTGCCTCGCGCGAGCGCGATCTCGACCTTCGCCCGTCCCTCGGAGAAGTAGATCCGCGTCGGCACGAGCGTCCAGCCCTTCTCGGCGATCCGGCCGACGATCCGCTCGATCTCGCGCCGGTGGAGCAGGAGCTTGCGATCGCGCTCCGGCTCGTGGTTCTCGCGCGCGGCGGGCTGGTAGGGCGGGATGTGGAGGTTGTGCAGCCAGACCTCGCCGTCGGTGATGGTCGCGTAGGCGTCCTTCATCGTCGCCCCGCCGTCGCGCAGCGCCTTGACCTCGGTGCCCTGCAGCACCATCCCCGCCTCGAGCTTGTCGAGCAGCTCGTAGCGATACGACGCCTGCCGGTTCGTCGCGACGTCGCCGGCGCCGATCTTCCGCTTGCGAGCTTTTGCCACGCGCCCAATCTAGTCCGGCTAGGCGCTCGGCGCGGGGTGCAGGTCGACTCTCCCCCGCGGCGCCTCGATCCTCCCGACCGCCACGCGGATCGGGTCGCCGATGCGGATCGTGCCGCCCTCGCGCGTGCCGTGCAGGATCGTGCCGTGCTCGTTGAGCTCCCACCAGTCGCCGCGCAGCCGGCGCACGGGCAGCAGGCCCTCGTACCCGTCGCCGAACGCCACGAAGGCGCCGGCGCCGATGAGCCCGACGACCTCGCCGTCGAACTCGCGGTCGTAGCCGCCCTCGAACAGCTCGCGCTCGAGGACGAAGCAGCGCGCGACGTCGTCGGCGTCGCGCTCGATGATCATCGCGTCGCGCTCGCGCGCGCTCGTCCACTCCCCCGCGTCGCCGAGGCGGTTGCGGTCGGGCGCGTCCTCCCCCGCGCCGATCGCGTGCAGCAGCGAGCGGTGGCAGGCGATGTCGGGGTAGCGGCGGATCGGCGAGGTGAAGTGGCAGTAGCGCGCGCTCGCGAGCCCGGCGTGGCCGGCGTTGCGCGGCGAGTAGTACGCCGCCTTCAGGGTGCGCAGCACGAGCGACGTCAGCCCCTGGCGACCGCGCCCCGTCGCGCGGACGTGCTGGTCGACCGAGCGGGAGATCGCCGCCATGACCTCGGCGGCCTGCGAGGGCGCGAGCGGCTCCGAGATCGGCGGCGTCGGGATCTCGAGCGACTCGAGCTGGTCGGCGAGCCGGAGCACCGCCTCGGGCTCCGGCCGCTCGTGGACGCGGTAGAGCGCGGGCAGCTTGCGGTCCTCGAGCAGCGCGGCGACCGCCTCGTTGGCGGCGATCATCAGGTGCTCGATCAGACGGTGGGACTCGGTCTGCTGCACCGGCGTGACGTGCTCGACGTGGCCGCGGGTGTCGAAGCGGAACTCGGGCTCGGCCGCGTCGAGCGCGAGCGCGCGCTGCTCGCGCGCCGAGCCCAGCGCGGCGGCGGCGGCCCGCGCGGCGGCGAGCGGCTCGTCCCACGGCGCCGCGGCGCGCTCGCGGCCGCCGAAGATGCGGTCGACGCGGTCGTAGTCCAGCCGCTCGTCGGAGCGGATGAGCGAGCGGTAGAAGGCGGTCTTGACGACCTTCGGGCCCCGCACCTCCATCTCCACGGTCACCGCGAGCCGGTCGGCGAACGGCACGAGCGAGCAGGCGTCGTTGGAGAGCGCCTCGGGCAGCATCGGCTCGACCGCGCCCGGCACGTACACCGACGTGGCCCGCCGGTAGGCCTCCTTGTCCACGCGGTCGCCCGGCCGGACGTACGCCGTGACGTCGGCGATGTGGACCCACACCCGCCAGGCGCCGTCGCCGAGGCGCTCGGCCGAGATCGCGTCGTCGAAGTCCTTCGCCGTCGCGGGGTCGATCGTGAACGTCACGAGCTCGCGCAGGTCGCGGCGCGGGACGTCGACCGGCTGCGCCTCCTTCGCGCGGCTCTGGAGGTCCGGGTCGAAGCGGCGCCGCAGACCGCGGTCGAGCATCAACGCCTCGATCACGTCGCGCGCGACGTCGGGCTTGCCGATCAGGCGGACGACCTTCGCCTGGCCGCGGCCCGTGCCGGTCGTCCGCAGCAGCGCGAGCATCCCCTCCTTCAGCCGCTTGTCGCGCTCGACGACCACGCGGCGGCCGCGCTCGAAGAACGGCTCGCCCGTCCAGAACCGGCCGCGGCGCTGGAGCTGGGCGACGATCACCCGGCGAGGACTTCGAGGGCGCGGTCGAGGGCCTCGTCGCGCTTCGTCTTGTCGTCGTCGCGCGCGGGGACGTCGGGCTTGAGCCCCTCGCCGCGCGCCGTGCCCTTGCCGCCGAGGTTGCGCCCGCTGGGGAGGAAGTACTGGCCGACGGTGATGTCGAGCGCGCCGCCGCTGTCGAGGCGCACGACCTCCTGGAAGACGCCCTTGCCGAACGTCCGCGTGCCGACGAGCTTCGCGCGCCGGCGGTCCTGCAGGGCGCCAGCGACGATCTCCGACGCGGACGCGCTCGAGCGGTCGACGAGCACGACCAGCGGCGTCTTCGGCGCGACCGGCTCGCCCGTGGCGCGGTAGACCTGCTCCTCGACCGAGCGCCCGCGCGTCGTGACGATCTCGCCCTCCGACAGAAATGCGCTGGCCACGAGCCGCGCCTCGGTGACGAGGCCGCCCGTGTTGCCGCGCAGGTCGAAGACGATGCCGGCCACCTTGTCCTTCTCGGCCGCGCGCAGCGCCTTGTAGAGCTCGGCGTGCGCGCCGCTGGAGAAGGTGTCGAGGCGGACGTACGCGTACTCCTCGCCGCCCGCCCTGCGCCGCCGCGCCGTCACGACGGGCACCGAGATCTCGTCGCGCACGACCCGCTTCTCGAGCTCCTTGCCGTCGCGCTCGAGCGTCAGCTTCACCGCCGTCCCCTTCGGCCCCTTGATGAGGCCGGTGGCGGCGTCCTGCGGGCGGCCGGCGAGGCGCTTGCCGTCGGCGGCGACGATGACGTCCTCCTGGCGCACTCCCGCCTTCGCCGCCGGCGACTTCGCGTAGACCTGCGTGATCTGGAGACCCTTCTCGTGGGGCAGGACGGTCACGCCGATGCCCGAGAACCGCGCGTTCGTCTGCTCGGAGAAGCGCTGGTAGTCCTTCGGGTCGAAGTAGAAGCTGAAGCGGTCGCCGAGGCCCTGCACGGCGCCGCGGATCGCGTCGTCGGTGAGCTTGTCGTCGTCGACCTCGCGGTAGAAGTCGTCCTTGACCTTGCTGAGCGCGTCGTCGAGCTCGGCGACCTCGTCGTCGGCGACGAGCCGTTGGAGGTCGTCCGGGAGCAGGCTCGAGTGCCCGCCCAGCCACATGCCGGCGAGCAGGACGCCTACGACTCCGAGGACCGCGACGGCGATGCGCACGGCGAAGGAGGGTAGGCGTGCCGGCTAAACGCGGAGGAAACGGCGCAACGACAGCCCCGACCCCGCCGCGGCGACGCCGACGCTCGCCAGCAGCAGCACGAAGCCGAGGAAGCGGAAGTCGATCGTCTCCGGCGCCGCGATGAGCGAGAAGTCCTCGGCCAGCGGGTCGACCAGCGCGACCTTGGCGACGAGCAGCAGCAGCACCGCGAGCACGCCGCCCATCGCGCCGAGGATCACGCCCTCGAGCACGAACGGCCAGCGGATGAACCAGTTCGTCGCGCCGACGAGCCGCATCACCTCCACCTCGCGCCGCCGCGAGAAGAGCGACAGCTTGATCGTGTTCCCGACGAGCAGGATCGCGGCGATGATGAGCAGCGCCGTGATCACCCCGCCCACCAGCTTCACGAGTCGCGTGGCGCTGAGGATCTTGTCGGTGTCGTCACGCCGGTTCTTCACCTCGTCGACGGCGGGATCGGCGGGCCGGCCTCCGGGTGCCAGCGCGTCGCGCAGCGCGTCGATGTTCTGCGGCTTGTCCGGCGTGACCCGGAACGTGTCGGGAAGCGGGTTGGAGCCCAGCAGCTGGTAGGCCTCGGGGTTGCGCTTCTTCTCCGCCGCGTAGGCCTCCTCCTTGGAGACGTACGTGACGTTGCCGACGTAGGGCGTCTCGTCGGCGATCGTGCGGCGCACGCGCTCGACGTCCTCGTCGGCGGCCTTCGGGTCGAGGTAGACGTCGACGATCACCCGCGCGCGGACCTCGTTGGCCGCGCCCGTCGTGGCCTGGGCGATCGGGATGACAACGCCGAGGACGAGCACCGTGACGAGGACCGCGGCGACGGCGGCGAAGCTCGGGACGGCGTTGCGGCTGACCGACCGCATCGCCTCCTTGAAGAAGAAGCCGGGCCTCACCGCCAGAGCCCCTCGGTCTCGGAGGCCCACTCGTCGCGCAGCGAGCCGCCGTGGCCGCCCTCGCGCAGCATCGCGCCGAGCTCGTCGGTCGTCTGCGGCTTCTGCAGGCCCGCGGGCCGGTCGCTGACGACGACGCCCTTGTGCAGCTCGATGACGCGCCGCTTCATCTTCTCGACCATGTGCAGGTCGTGGGTCGCGACGACCACCGTCGTGCCGGTGCGGTTGATCCGGTAGAGCAGCTGCATGATCCCGATCGACGTCTCGGGATCGAGGTTGCCGGTCGGCTCGTCGGCCAGCAGCAGCGGCGGGTGGTTGACGAACGCGCGCGCGACGGAGACGCGCTGCTGCTCGCCGCCCGAGAGCTGGTCGGGCCGGTTGTGCAGCTTGGTGGCCAGCCCGGTGAGGCGCAGGATGTCCGGCACCTTCTTGCGGATGTCCTTGCGCGAGTGGCCGGTGACCTGGAGCGCGTAGGCGACGTTGTCGTACACGGTCCGGGTCGGCAGCAGCTTGTAGTCCTGGAAGACGACCCCGACGTTGCGCCGGTAGTACGGGACCTTCTTCTCCGGGATCTCGGTCAGCTCGCGGCCGGCCACGCGGATCGAGCCGCTGGTGGGCTCGATCTCCTTGAGCAGCAGCCGCATGATCGTCGACTTGCCGGAGCCGGAGTGGCCCACGACGAAGACGAACTCGCCGCGGCGGATCGAGAGGGTCGCGCCGTTCAGGCCCACGTCGCCGCCTTCGTACTTCTTGACGACGTTGCGGAACTCGATGACGGCGGGGGTGCGCGAAGGGGCCGGCTTGGCGGCTCCGGGCGTGAGGGTTTCAGCCGTGCGAGGACGGCGCGAGATCGTCGCCATGAGGCGCAGCAACTTAGTCGGCCGACCCCGAAAATCCCCCGCTTGCAAGCCGTTTTGCAAGCGCGTCATAACCTTTTCCGCGTGACCGCCATCGAGACCTCCACCCTGGCCAACGGACTCCCGCTTCACCGCGTAGCGCTGCCGGGGACGAGAGCGGTCACGATCCTCGTCGCGTTCGACGCCGGCGCCCGCAGCGAGCGGCCCGAGGAGAACGGGATGGCGCACTTCCTCGAGCACCTGGTCTTCAAGGGCGGCGAGAAGTACGACGACTACCGCAAGGTCAACGAGACGGCCGAGCGGATGGGCGGCTCGCTGAACGCCTACACCTCGCACGACCTCGTCGCCTTCCACATCACCGTGCGCGCGGAGGCGGCGGTCGAGGCGATCGACCTGCTGACGGACTTCGTCGGCCGGCCGAAGATCGACCAGGACGAGCTCGACCGCGAGCGCGGGGTCGTCATCCAGGAGATCCAGCGCTACAAGGACCAGCCGGCCGCGGTCGCCGAGGACCTCATCGACCGCGCCGCGTTCGGCGACCACCCGCTCGGGCGCACGGTGCTCGGCCCCGAGGACCACCTGCGCACGTTCACGCGCGAGGGGATCGTCGCCTTCCGCGAGCGGCGCTGGTCGGGCCGGCGCGGCGGCGCGTTCGTCGTCGGCAACCTCGACCACGTCCCGACCAACGGCAAGGTGGCGGAGCTGTTCGAGCGCTTCCCCGAGCTGCCGCCGCCGGAGCCGTTCCCCTCCGCGCCGGAGGACATCGAGCCGCGCGTGCTCGTCGGCGAGCGCAAGACCAACCAGTCACACCTGCGGATGCTCTACCGCCCGAAGGTCGACGTGACGGACCCGGCGCAGCGCGCCGCGCTGACCATCTACGCGACGCTGCTCGGCGGCTCGATGGGCTCACGGCTCTTCGACGAGATCCGCGAGCAGCGCGGCCTCTGCTACTCGGTCTGGGCCACCGACCACGCGTTCGCCGACCTGCCCGTGCTCGGGCTGGGCGCCGGGCTGGACTCCACGAAGTGCGTCGAGGCGTTCACGCGCATGAAGGAGATCGTCAGCGAGCTGCGCGACGAGGGCCCGCGCGAGGAGGAGGTCGAGCGCGCCCGCGCCTACGCCGCCGGGCGCCGCGTCCTCGCCTTCGAGAACACGAACGCCGTCGCGCGCTACGCGGCCAACCAGGCGATCGTCTTCGGCGAGGACATCGACCCGGAGGGCGCGATCCGGCGCCTCGACGCGGTCACCTTCGACGAGGTGCGCGAGGTGGCGGCCGACGTCGCCGACCGGCTCGCGGTCGCCGTCGTCGGGCCGCACACCGAGGACGAGTTCAGCTGACGAGACGCCGGGCGTCGGGCAGCACGAACAGCCCCCACCCGAGGATCGGCCAGACCGGCCAGAAGTAGCCGGCGCCGGTCAGCGCCCAGATGGCGACGAGCAGCGCCATCACCGCGAGGTAGGTGCGCACGTGCTCGCGGCGCTCCCGCGTGCGGTCGCGCGGGCGGCGCGGCAGGTCCTCCACGAGCCCGGCAAGGTCGGCGCGCGACGTCGCCGACAGCGCCGAGGCGATCCGGCCGTCCAGCTCCTCGATGCTCAGCCGCCCCTCGCCCGCGTGGACGCGGAGGTCGCTGATCACGGCGTCGCGCTCGGCGTCCGACGCCCGCTTGTCGTCGGCGCGGACGCGCGAGACCTCTCGCCTTCCTCCGCACATGGTCATGCCTCCCGCACGTAGTCGCCGTGGAAGTGGAAGGGGATCGCGTGGGGGACCTCGGCCCGGGCGACCTCGTCGAGCGTGACGGCGTCGAGCACGAGCAGGAACGACGTCTCGCGCCGGGCGTCGAGGACGATCGAGAGCAGCACGCCCTCGTCGTGCTCGCCGACGTACACCGGCTCGCCCGGGTAGCAGTGGTCCTCGAACCAGAACCGCGGCTCGTCGGCGCCCGTGACGTCGAGCTTGACGATCCCGTCCAGCCAGGTGCCGCTTCGCGTCGTCCCACCCCACGCGTAGCGGTACTCGCGCGTGTTGCGATGCCGGTAGTCGATCCGCCCGAGCTCGAAGATGGGCTCGGCCAGCGGCTCGACCGTCGCGTCGCCGCCGTCGAGCGGCACGCGGTGGCGGCGCAGCGTCGCCGGCGGGAGCGTCTTCCCCGCGCGGATCGCGTCGAGGTAGAGCAGGTCGATGATGCTCGCGTCGTCGTAGGTCGCGGCGTCGAGCACGAGCTCGCCGTCGCGCTCGAACGCGTTGACGTGGTGGAACGCGAACGCCGCCGGCCCCTGCACCTGCGCGCGCACGCTGCCGTCGCGCCGGTCGATGACCGTGTAGCGCGTGCCGCGCTCGGGATCCCACACGTAGTTCTCGATGAACGGCCGCCCGCTCACCAGCATCTTCAGCGGGTTGACGGTGAGCGGCCACTCGGCCAGCACGGCGTAGCGCTCGGTCAGCGCGAAGCTGTGCATGTAGGCCGGGCGGTCGACGGGGACGTCGGCGATGACGCGCACCGTCCCGTCCTTGACCGCGTAGAGCCGGTAGTGGTTGCGCGGCCCGAGATGCGCGGCGTAGCTGAGCAGCTCGCGCGTCTCGAAGTCGTAGTGCGGGTGGGCGATCGTGACCTGGCCGGGGATCTTGTCCGCCCAGCCGGTGACGCCGAGCGTCTCGAGCGTCTCGGGCTCGAATGCGACGGGCAGCGGGGTCTCGGTCAGCGCGAGCGTCTCGTCGCCGAAGCGCACGACGTTCACCGAGCCGTTGTCGGTGATCTTCGGCGAGAACGCGGCCTGCGCCCGCTTGAAGATCGAGCGGCACGGGTCGGTCGCGAACTCGGAGTAGCCGATCTCGCCGGTGCGCTCGGCGTGCTCGAAGGCCTGGCTGTGCAGGAAGCGGTTGGAGTACGTCACGCCGCCGTCGGCGAACGCGAAGCGGTGCAGCATCGCGAGGCCGTCGAACCAGTGGCGCACCGACCGGTCCCCGACCTCGAACCGCGCCGGCCCGGTGCGCATGAGCGACCCCGTCAGCCAGGCGGGCACCTCGCCGGTGACCGGCAGCGGCACGTCGCGCACTTCGTTCTCCAGAGACCGCACGCCCACCGCGTGCTCGACCGTGTCGACTGTCAGCATGATTTCCTCTCCCGTGTTCCGTCCAAACCATACCGTCTAGTCTGGATGATGCAAACGTGAGTGTGCCGCGTCTCACAGCCGTCTCGTACATGGTGCTCGGGCTCATCGAGAACGCCGGCGAGGCGACGCCGTACCAGCTCAAGGCCTTCGCGGCGCAGAGCGTCGGCAACTTCTGGACGATCCAGCACGCCCAGCTCTACACGGAGTGCGAGCGGCTGGCCAAGGCCGGGCTGCTGGCCGAGGAGCGCGAGAAGGCGGGGCGGCGGCGCAAGACCTACCGGCTCACGAGCGCGGGGCGCAAGGCGCTCGAGGCCTGGCGGTCGACGCCGACGACGGACATCGGCGAGCTGCGCAGCCCCGGCCTGCTTCAGCTCTTCTTCGGCGCCGACCCGGCGCCGCTCGCCCGCGCGCAGATCGAGGCCCACCGCGAGAAGCTCGCGGAGTACGAGGCGCTGCACGGGGCCGCGAAGGACTGGCTGCCCGACGGCCAGCGGCTCGCGCTGGAGAGCGGGATCGCCCACGAACGGCTGTGGTTGAAGTTCTGGCGCTCCTTGGGCGACAATCGGAGCTGAGTGGGAGCGACCCTGAACGAAGCGGAGCTGCGCCGCTACCTGCAGCGCATCGGTGACCGCTGGCCGCTGGACCGCGCCGTCCTCGGCGGCGCGCGCGTCGCCGACCACAAGGGCGCCCTCCCCCAGCGCGAGCGCGGGCCCGAGTACGTCCTGCTCCTCGTCTCCGAGGCGTTCGACGGGGTGCCGTGGCTCGAGCGCGTCTACCAGGCCGGCTCGCTGTGGGACGCCGCCGAGATGGGCGCCCCCGTCGACGTCCACGCGTACACCGAGGCCGAATTCGAGCGCAAGATCGAGTCGCTGAAGCTCGTGCGCCTGACCGCGCGCTACGGGCTCGACCTGCTCGCCGCCCCGGCGTAGGGCCTTCCCCACATCGACTCTAGGAGCCGCCCCAGCGACGGGCGGTCACGGCGTCGAGAGGGTTCCGGCCATGAACCGGACCACCCTCCTCGGCGCGCTGACCGCCGCCGCACTGACCCTCCCCGCCGCCACCGCGAGCGCCGCGGACTTCTGCGTCGCCCCCGCCAGCGGCTGCGACCAGGACAAGACGTTCAGCCTCGACGGCACCGGCCTCCAGGGCGCGCTGGACGCGGCGAAGGACCTGCCGGGCGCCGACCGGGTCCTGCTCGGCGCGGCGACGTACACCGCGCCGACGGGTGACGGCTTCGAGTACAGCTCGCCGCTGTCGAACCCCGTCGAGATCGCCGGCGCCGGCCGCGACCAGACGACGGTCACCAGCCCGGCCGGCGCGCTGAAGGTGATGCTCCTCAGCGCCTCGGCCAGCTCGCTCCACGACCTCACCGTCCGGATCCCCGACGACGCCGCGCACTTCGGCACCGGGCTGACGCTCCAGAGCGCCACCGCCCACCAGATCGACGTGACGGCCGGCGCACAGCAGTCCGCGGGGATCGGCTACAGCGGCGTCCTCGTGCAGAACGCCACGCTCGAGCACGCCGCGGTGGACATCCCGAAGCCGCTGATCGCCTACGGCGTCTGGACCTCGGGCGCGAACGCGACCGTCCGCGACGCGTCGATCAGCGCGTACCGCGCCGTCCGCGCACGGGCGCTGAGCAGCACGGTCGAGCGCGCCGAGATCGACGTGCTCGGCGAGAGCGCCGTCGAGGCGCAGGGCGGTGCGGCAGAGGTGCGCGACACCCTCATCCGCCATACCGGCAACGGCGGCGCCGCGCTCAACGCCGAGGCGTTCTCGACACGGACCTCGGCCATCTCCGCGGACGGGCTCACGATCGTGGGCGGCGCGTACGGCACCGCGTTCCGGGCGAGCAATGCCGGCGCCACGGACAAGAACGCGACCGTCGACGTGCGCAACACGGTCGTGCGCGGCTTCGCCAAGACGGCCCAGGCCCAGCAGACCGGGACCGGGGCGGCGTCCGTGACCACCGCGTTCTCGGACTACGACGACGCCGCCGGCAAGGTCGAGCTGACGGGCACCGGCAGCGTGACCGCCACCGACCACAGCTTCGTGGCCGACCCCGGCTTCGCGGCCACCGGCGACTTCCACCTCTCCCCCTCCTCGCCGCTGGCCGAGGCGGGCGACCCCGCCGAGCCCGCCGCGGGCCGTACCGACCTCGACGGCCTGCCGCGCTCGCGCGACAACGACGGCGACTGCGTGCGGCGGCGTGACATCGGCGCCTACGAGGTCGCGTCGCACGAGATCGTGATGAAGGCGGCCGGGAAGGGCGGACAGGCCGGGACCGCCTCGACCTTCACCGCCGCCGGCTCGTGCGACCCCGACGGCGACGCCCTGACCTACGAGTGGTCGTTCGGCGACGGCGAGACCGGCAGCGGCGAGACCGTCGAGCACGTCTACGCCGCGGGCGGGACCTACGTCGCCGAGGTGACCGCGACCGACCCGGACGGGCACAGCGCGGCGCAGGAGGTCGAGGTCGCGATCGAAGCGGCCCCGGTCGAGCCCGGGCCCGACGCGCCGGGCGGCACCGCCGGCACGACGGAGCCGTCCACGACGTCGACGACCTCGACGGCGACGACGACGCCCTCCGGCGCGAGCGACGCCACGACCCCCGTCGAGCCCGCCACGACCGATCCCGTCCCGACGACGACGCCGCCCGCCTCCTCCGACCGGAGCGCCCCGCGGGTCACGAAGCTGCGCGGCGTGCGGCGTGGGCGCGGGCTGCGGATCCGCTTCACCCTCGACGAGGCGGCGAAGGTGGTCGTCCGGGTCGGGCGCAAGCGCATGACGCTGCGCGGCAAGGCCGGGGTCAACGTCGTGCGCGTCCGCGGGCGCGGTACGAAGGTGACGGTCGTCGCGACCGACGCCGCCGGGAACGTCGCGAAGGTCGCGCGGCGGGTGCGCCGCGCGGCGGGCTAGCCGCCGATCGCGACCATCCGCTCGATGGGGATGCGTGCCCGCTCGGCGACGCCGGCGGGCACCTTCACCTCGTGGCGCATCTCGCGCAGGCTGTCGCGCAGCTTTGGCAGGGTGATCATCTTCATGAAGGCGCACGAGGCGCGCTCGTTGGCGGCGACGAAGTCGACCTCGGGCGCGGCCATCCGCAGCGGGTGGAGCATCCCGACCTCGGTGGCCATGATCACCGTGCTGCCGGGCTCGGCCTTGGCGGCGAAGTCGAGCATGCCGCCGGTCGAGAGCATGTGGACGCCCTCGGCGTCGACGTCGCCGGCCGCGACGTACTCCATGACCGAGGTGGAGCAGCCGCACTCGGGGTGGATGAGGAAGTCGGCCCCGGGGTGCTCGGCGCGGGTCTTCGCGATGTCGCCGGGGCGGATGCCGGCGTGGACGTGGCACTCGCCGTCCCACACGTGCATCTTGCGCCCGACCTCCTTCTCGACGTAGGCGCCGAGGAACATGTCGGGGCCGAAGAGGATCTCGGTGTCCTCGCCATGGGTCGCGTAGATGTGCCTGACGACGTTGACCGCGTTCGACGAGGTGACGCAGTAGTCGGTGAGCGCCTTCACCTCGGCCGTCGTGTTGACGTACATCACGGTGATCGCGCCCGGGTGCTTGGCCTGCCACGCCGCGAGCTGCTCGGCGGTGATCGAGTCGGCCAGCGAGCAGCCGGCGTCGAGGTCGGGGATGAGCACGGTCTTCTCCGGGCACAGGATCGACGCCGTCTCGGCCATGAAGTGCACGCCGCAGAAGACGATCGCCTCGCCCTCGGCCTCGGCGGCCTGGCGGCTGAGGCCGAGCGAGTCGCCGACGTAGTGGGCGACGTCCTGGATCTCGGGCAGCTGGTAGTTGTGGGCCAGGATCACCGCGTCGCGCTCGGCCGCGAGCGCGCGGATCTCGTCCTGCATCTGGGCGATCTCCGCTGCGGAGAGCTGACCGGCGACCGGCAGAGCCACCCCTTGCGGGGCGACCGGGAGCGGGGCGACTCTGGACATGGCGCGAGCCTAGCAGGGTTTTCGACTCTCGGGCATAAACTACTCTTCTGACTGTGAGCAGCCCCACTCATCGCCTCGCGGCCCCCGTCGTCAACGCGGTCGTGCTGCGCGTGACCGGGCGGCTGGAGACGCTGCTGTGGCGCCGCTCGACGCCGCCGGCGGAGGACTGCTGGTCGCTCCCGGGCGGGTTCGTGCGGCAGGGCGAGTCGCTCGAGGGCGCGATGCGGCGCCACCTCGCGGCGAAGGTGGGCGTCACCGACGTCGGCCACCTCGAGCAGCTCGACTCCCACAGCGCCGAGACGCATCCGGAGCTGTGGCTGCTCGACGTCTCCTACCTCGCGCTCATCCCCCGCGGGGCCGAGCCGCACCTGCCGCCGGACACCGAGTGGCACCCCGTCGAGGATCTCCCGACCGTCGCGTTCGGCCACGCCGGCGCGATCGGCCGCGCGCACGAGCGGCTGCGCGGGAAGCTCTCCTACTCCAACGGCGCCTTCGCCCTCGCCCCGCCGCGGTTCACGCTGCGCGAGCTGGCCGCGGTCTACGAGGCGGTGCTCGGCTACGCGGTCGACCCGACGAACCTCGGCCGCGTCCTCGGCCGCGACGGCCTCGTCGCGCCGACGGGAGGCCAGCGCCGCGCCGGCTCGTCGGGAGGCCGCCCGGCGGCCGAGTTCGCCTTCACGCGGCGCGAGCTCGTCGTGTCACGCCCCCTCGCCGCGTTCAAGCCGCGCGACGGGGGCGGATGAGGGAGGACGCGACGCCCGATCGGGGGCGGGTGAGGCGCGCGGCGGCCGGCAGCGCGGTCTTCTTCGCCGCCGCGCCGGGGGTCATGGCCGGGCTCGTCCCATGGCTGCTCACCCGCTGGGAGCGGGGCGGCGACTGGTCGCTGCCGCTGCGCGTCATCGGTGTCGTGCTCATCGCGGCGGGGGGCGCGTTCGTCGTCCACGCCTTCGTGCGGTTCGTCGTCGAGGGGGTCGGGACGCCCGCGCCGGTCGCGCCGACGCGGCACCTCGTGGTCGGCGGCGTCTACCGGTACGTCCGCAACCCGATGTACCTCGCGGTGGCGGCGACGATCGCCGGCCAGGCCATCCTGCTCGGGCGGGCCGTCCTTCTCCTCTGGCTCGCGGTCTTCCTCGTGGCCGTCGTCGCGTTCGTCCGCGGCTACGAGGAGCCCACGCTGCGCGACACGTTCGGGGAGGAGTACGAGGCGTACCGGCGCGCGGTGCCGGGCTGGTGGCCGCGGCTACGGCAGGAGGTCGAGCAGCAGCGAGAGGTCTAGCGCGGGCGCGGAGTGGGTCAGCGCTCCGAGCGAGATGAAGTCGACGCCCGTCTCGGCCACCTCGCGGAGGTTCGCCAGCGTGATCCCGCCGCTGGCCTCGAGCTCGGCGCGGCCGGCGACGAGATCAACCATCTCGCGGAGGACCGGCGGGGGCATGTTGTCGAGCAGGAGACGCGGGGCGCCGGCGTCGAGCGCCTCGCGGACCTCGGCCTCGTCGCGGCACTCGACCTCGAGCGGGAGGTCCGGCCGGTGCTCGCGCGCGGCCCGGACCGCCGCGCCCACGCCGCCCGCCATCGCCGCGTGGTTCTCCTTGATGAGGATCGCGTCGAACAGGCCGAAGCGGTGGTTGGTCCCGCCCCCCGCGGCGACCGCCGCCTTCTCCAGCGCCCGCATCCCCGGGGTCGTCTTGCGCGTGTCGAGCACGCGAGCGCCGGTGCCCTCCACCTCGCGCACCGCCAGCGCGGTCGCCGTCGCCACGCCGGAGAGCCGCTGCAGCAGGTTCAGCGCCGTCCGCTCGGCCGTCAGCAGCGCCCGTGCCGCGCCCTCGACGACGAGCACCTCCCCTCCCTCGCGCCACACGCCCTCCTCGACCCGCCGGGAGAGCGAGGCGTCCGGATCCAGAGCCCGGAACGCCGCCTCGCACACGTCGAGCCCGAATACGACGCCCGGCGCCTTCTGCGTGATCGTCCCCCGCGCCCGCGCCCCCGCGGCCACGGTCGCCTCGGTCGTGGCGTCGCCGTCGCCGACGTCCTCGGCGAGCGCGCGGCGGACGAGGTCGTCGTCGAGCATCGGCGCGGAGGATACGGTCCACCGATGCGCGCCCTCGTCGTCCACGAGCCGACCGGTCCCGACGCCATGCGGCTCGAGGAGCGCGACGAGCCGCAGGCCGCCGACGGCCTCGCGCTGATCGACGTCCACGCCGCCGGCGTCGGCTTCGTCGACCTGCTCGTCACCCGCGGCGAGTACCAGATCCGCCCGGATCCGCCGTTCGTCCCCGGCATCGAGGTCGCGGGCGTGCGGCGCGACACCGGCGAGCGCGTCTGCGCCACGACGCTCTTCGGCGGCTTCGCGGAGGTCGCCGCCGCGCCCGCCTTCCTCTGCTTCCCGATCCCTGACGCGATGCCCTTCGACGTCGCCGCCGCGCTCGTCGTCAACTACCAGACGGCGCACCTCGGCCTGACGCGGCGGGGCCGCATGCAGCCGGGCGAGACCGTCCTCGTCCACGGCGCCGCGGGCGGCGTCGGCACGGCGGCGATCCAGGTCGCGAAGGCGCTCGGCGCGGGCCGCGTCATCGGCGTCGCGCGCGGCGAGGAGAAGGCGCGGGTCGCCGCCGAGGCGGGCGCGGACGACGTGGTGCAGGCCGAGGGCGACTGGGTCGCGGCGGTGCGGGAGCTGGGCGGCGCCGACGTCGTCGTGGACCCCGTCGGCGGCGACCGCTTCGACCAGAGCCTGCGCTGCATGCGGCCCGAGGGGCGGCTGCTCGTGGTCGGCTTCGCCGAGGGCCGGATCCCGACGCTGCCCGTCAACCGCCTGCTGCTGCGCCACCTCGACGTCGTCGGCGTCAACTTCGGCGGCATGGTCCCGCTCGACCAGGAGTTCCCGCAGGCCGCGGCCGCCGACCTCTTCCGCTGGTGGGAGGAGGGGACGGTGCGGCCGGTCATCGGCGCGCGCCACCCGCTGGAGGACGGCGCGAAGGCATTGCACGACTTCGCGGAGCGTCGGGTCGTCGGAAAACCCGTCCTGTCAACGCGCTGACACGTGACTTCTCCGCGCGTACATTGTCTCAACTAGGCGGCCCCCACCGCCGATGTAACTCCTCGTGCGCCCCCGCCCCGTCCTCTCCCTCACCCTGCTCGCGCTCGCGCTCCTCGCGGCGCTGCCCACGCTCGCCTCCGCCCAGACGATGGAGCGGATCAAGAACGGCGACCCCGTCGCCAGCGGGACCTACGAGTGGACCGTCGCGCTCGTGTTCGACGGCTCGTTCGCCAACTCGGGCCAGTTCTGCGGCGGCACGCTCGTCGACCCCACGACCGTGGTCACCGCCGCCCACTGCGTCGCCGGCTCGCAACCCGGCGCGCCGGCGCCCGACGCCAACGAGAACGGCATCGAGGTCGTCGCGAACTTCCGCAACCTCGACGCCGCCAGCAACCCGACCGATCCGGACATCGACAGCTACTACATCGACGTCGCCGAGATCCACGTCATCTCGACCAGCGATGGCGTCGACCCCGACAGCGACGAGCTGGCCCCGCGCGACGACGTCGCCGTCCTCGAGCTGGCCTCGGCGGTGGACACGCCCACGACGATCCCGCCGATCACGCCCCAGGGCGGCGCGGACGACAACCTGTGGGATCCCGGCGACGACCTCGAGGTCTCGGGCTGGGGGCGCATGGAGGACGACACGTACCCCGTCGTCATGCGCCACGCCACGGTCGACCGCCTCTCCGACACCACCTGCACGAACCAGTACGACCTCGACGGCCTCCCCGGCGGGGCCAGCCTCTTCAGCTCGTCCGACATGCTGTGCGCCCTGCGCGGGACGCAGCCCGACCCGGATCTGCCCGACCCCGTCGTCGACGCGTGCGACGGCGACAGCGGGGGGCCGCTGACCACGTTCGCCGCCGACGCGAGCGCCGCCAACGGCCGCAAGCTCGTCGGCATCGTCTCGTGGGGCAGCTTCGACTGCGACGACCCGAACGAGGGCGGCGTCTACACGCGCGTCGGCGCGCCCGACATCAACGCGTTCATCCAGGAGTTCCTCGACGCCAACGAGGGCGACGACCCGGCGGCGCAGCTCACCTGGGTCTCGGGCCTGCCCACGATCTCCGGCACCCAGCAGGCCGGCGAGACCGTCACCTGCGAGCGGTCCGGCGACGAGACGTTCACGCGCACGCCCGACGAGTACGACCTGCGGCTGCGGGCGTTCTTCGAGGAGGAGGGCTGGGTCACGCTCTCGCGCACCGGGTTCGACACCGCGCTGCCGGGGGCGATCCAGTACGAGCTGACGAACGACGAGGTCGGGACCGTGCTGGCCTGCGACCTGTACGCGCGGGAGACGGGCCCGACCGACGACGGCGGCTACGCCGTGGCCTCGTTCTTCGACGAGACCGGCGAGACGGTCGTCGAGCCCGCCGCCGGCCCGGGCCCCGACCCCGATCCGGACCCCGAGCCGGACGTCATCGTCGTGCCGCCCACCGTGCCGCCCGTGACGCCGCCGGAGAACCCGCCGGTCGTCGTCCCGCGCGACGAGGGCCTGCCGCGCACGACGCGCGTCACCCGCCGCTGCAACCGGCGGACGCAGCGCTGCTCGCTGCGGATCTTCGCGACCGACACCACGACGGCGGGAGCGTTCCCTTCCGGCGTCGCCGCGCTCGAGGTCCGGCTGACCACGCGCTACCGCTGCGTCAGGCGCGGGCGCGCGCGCACCTGCGTCAGCCGCCGCACCCTCCCCGCCGAGAAGACGCTGATCGCCGGCCGGTTCAAGGTCACGACGCCGCGGCTGCGCCGCCGCGGGCTGCACACGCTGCGCATCAACGCGGTCGACGCGAACCTCAACCGCGAGCCGCGCGCGCTGACCTACTCGTTTCGCCTGCCGCGCCGGCGCTAGCCCGCTTCGCGCAGGACGTTGATCGTCCGCAGCTGCGGGTCGCTAGCGCCGTGCAGGCGTGAGCCCGCCGCGCCGATGGCGCGCAGGTAGGCGATCGTCTCCGCCGTGATCCGCTCACCGGGCAGCAGCGCGGGGATGCCCGGCGGGTAGCCCGCGATCGACTCGCACGAGATGCGCCCGACGGCGTCGTCGGCCGCGACGACCTCGGTCTCGCCCAGGAACGCGTCGCGCGGCGCCACGGCCATCTGCTGCTCGAGCGACGCGGGCGGCGCGAGCACGGCCGGGACCTCGCCCGGGCGGCGGATCCGCTTGACGACCTCGTCGATGTCGCCCGCGACGCGCTCGAGCGCGAGCGGCTGCTCGGCGATCCCAGCGAGCAGGACCATCGTCGCCTGCGTGGCCAGCTCGGGCTGGGCGTCGTAGCTGTGCAGCAGCGCCTCCGCGACCTCGTAGCCGCTGCACCCCGTGCCGCGCGTGTCGAGGACGATGTGCAGCGGATCCCACCCCGCGACGCCGGGCCGGCCGACCAGCTCGGGGCCGATGACGGCGATCCCGTCGATCGAGTCGAGCTTCGCGCGCGCCTCGTCGACGGCGCGCAGCGTCTCGTGGATGAGCGCCTCGCCGTGGACGGCCAGCTGGCGACGCGCGGCGTCGAGCGAGGCGAACAGCAGCGAGCTCTGCGACGTCGAGCGCAGCAGGCGCAGCGCGCGGGCGACGCGGTCGGCGTCGACGAGCCCGCCCTCGGCGACGTGGAGCATCGCCGACTGCGTGAGCGAGCCGACGAGCTTGTGGGTCGAGGTGAGGACGGCGTCGGCGCCCTGCGTCGACGCGCTCGGCGGCAACGCGGGATGGAAGCCGAAGTGCGGGCCCCACGACTGGTCGACGACGAGCGGGACGCCCGCGGCGTGCGCGACGTCCGCGCAGCCCTCGACGTCGGCCGTCATGCCGTAGTAGGTGGGCGAGACGATGAAGACGGCGCGCGCCTCGGGGTTGGCGGCGAGCGCCTCCTCGAGCGCGACGGGCGAGACGCCGTGGGCCATGCCGAGGTCGGCGTCGTACTCGGGCGCGACGAAGCTCGGCAGGCCGCCGCTCAGCACCAGGCCGTCGACGACCGACGCGTGGGAGTTGCGCTGCGCGACGACGCGCGAGCCGAGCGGCGCCAGCGCCAGGCACAGCGCGTGGTTGCCCTGCGTGGCGCCGTTCGTGAGGAACCACGTGCGGCCGGCGCCGTAGGCCTCGGCCGCCAGCTGCTCCGCGCGCTCGTAGGGCGTCGGCGACGGGCCGATGTCGATGCCCTCCATGTCCTGCGGGATGTCGACGGCGAGCGCGCGGTCGCCGAGGGCGAAGCGCAGGCCGGGGTCGGCGCCCGGGCCGCCCTTGTGGCCGGGGACGTGGAAGCGGCCCGAGCCGCGGAAGCCGTAGGCGACGACGGCGTCGAGGTACGGCGCCGTCGGCTGGTCGAGCCGGCGCGACGACACGCCTAGGCCGCCGCCCGCCGGTGCAGCTCGGCCCGGACGAAGCCGTCGAGCTCCCCGTCGAGCACCTTGTTGGCGTCGCCCATCTCGAAGTCGGTGCGGTGGTCCTTGACCATCGTGTACGGATGCAGGACGTAGGAGCGGATCTGCGAGCCGAAGTTGACGTCCTGCGCCTCGCCCTTCTCCCTGGCGATCTCCTCCTGGCGCTTGCGCTCCTCGAGCTCGGTCAGCTTCGCGCGCAACATGGCCATCGCGGTCGCGCGGTTCGACGACTGCGAGCGCTCGTTCTGGCACTGCACGACGATGCCGCTCGGGCGGTGCGTGATGCGCACGGCGGAGTCGGTCTTGTTGACGTGCTGGCCGCCGGCGCCGCTCGCGCGGTAGGTGTCGATCTGGAGGTCGTCCTCGTCGATCTCGACGTCGCCCGCGTCCTCGACGACGGGCGCGACCTCGAGGCCGGCGAAGCTCGTCTGGCGTCGGTGCTGGGCGTCGAACGGGCTGAGGCGGACGAGCCGGTGCACGCCCTTCTCCGCCGAGTACAGGCCGTACGCGTTGGGGCCCTGCGCCCGGAAGGTGGCGGACTTGATGCCGGCCTCCTCCCCCGCGCTGACCTCGAGCAGCTCGACCTTGAAGCCGCGCTTCTCGGCCCAGCGCATCTGCATGCGCAGGACCATCTCGGCCCAGTCCTGGGCGTCGGTGCCGCCGGCGCCGGCGTTGATCGTGACCAGGGCGTCGCCGGCGTCGTACTTGCCCGCGAAGAGGCGCTCCTCCTCGAGCTCGGCGAGCTGGCGCTCGATCCGCTGGAGCTGCTCGTCGACCTCGCCGACGAGGTCCGGGTCGTCCGCGCTCATCTCCGCCAGCTCGATGTCGCCCTCGAGGCTGCGGTACAGGTCGAGCTTGCGCTTCGTGCGCGAGTACTCGCCGTTGACCTTCGCGGCCCTGTCCTGGTCGTTCCAGAAGTCGGGCTCCTGCATCTGCTGCTCGAGCTGCTCGACCTGGCGCTCGAGCGCGGGCGGGTCCAGGTGCTCCTGCAGGCGCGAGAGCTGCTCGCGGACGGCGCTCAGCCGCTGGGGCAGGGACTCGGGTGCGGCGGGACCGGCCATGCCGATCAGCCTACAATCGGCGCCGCCGTGAACCCGCTCCTGCTCCCGCCCCGGCTGGTCCTCCGCGCGCTCGACGACCTGCACGTGATCGCGCAGTCGGTGCGGCGGATCGACGAGGTGATCGCGATGGGCGAGCGCATCGTGGCGACCGGCGAGCGCGTGGACGGCCGGGCCCAGGAGCTCTCGGACCGCCTCGACGGGCAGGCCGCCGCGCTGCTCGAGCAGAGCCAGGCGCTGCACGAGCAGGCGGTCGCGATCCTCGCGCAGGGCGAGCGCGTCGAGGCCGCGGCGAAGGAGGTCGCGGAGCGCGGCGCGGCCCTCGTCGAGGCGCTGCCGGTCATGCAGCGCGCGGTCGAGATGGCCGAGCCGCTCGAGGGCGCGGTCGAGCGGCTGGGGCGGATGGTGGACCGGTTGCCGGCGCCTAGGCGCCGTGGCACTTCTTGAACTTCTTGCCCGACCCGCACCAGCA
>DASVRH010000255.1:0-11272 GCA_036388715.1 Solirubrobacteraceae bacterium
AGTAGCGAAAGGTCTGCTGCAGGACCGAGTGTTTCGGTGCCTTGTTCGCATGATCACTAGGCCGGACGGGAAGCGCTTGGACATGCCCAATCTCGAACGACCCGGATACGACAGGGAGACCGGCCTCGTCGCCACGCTGAAGCGGACCGGCAAGGAGTTCTCCCAGGACAACCTCACGGACTGGGCCGCGGCGATGACGTACTACGGCGTCCTCGCCCTGTTCCCGGCCCTGATCGCGCTCGTGTCGATCGTCGGCCTCGTCTTCAGCCCGACCCAGATCACCGACGCGCTGAACCAGGTCGTCGGCCAGCTCGGCCCGAAGAGCGCGGTCGACACCCTCAAGGGCCCGATCGAGGGCATCGCCGGCGGCGGCAGCAAGACGGGCATCATGCTCATCGTCGGCATCGTCGCCGCGCTGTGGTCGGCCTCCGGCTACGTCGGGGCGTTCATGCGCGCCTCGAACATCATGTACGAGGTCGACGAGGGCCGCCCGATCTGGAAGCTGCGCCCGCTCCAGATGCTCGTGACGCTGGCGATGATCCTCCTGGTCACGCTCGCCGCCGTCGCCGTGGTCGCCACCGGCCCGGTCGCCGACGCGATCGGCAGCGCCGTCGGCCTGAGCGACTCCTTCGTGAGCGTCTGGGACTACGCGAAGTGGCCCGTCCTGATCGGGATCATCACGCTGATGCTGGCGATCCTCTACTACGCCTCGCCGAACGCGAAGGTCGGGAAGTTCAAGTTCATCACCCCGGGCGCGCTGGTCGCGGTGGTCGTGTGGATCGTCGCGTCGGTCGCGTTCGCGTTCTACGTGTCGAACTTCGGCTCCTACGACAAGACCTACGGCTCGCTCGGCGGCGTCGTGGTCTTCCTGGTCTGGCTGTGGATCACGAACGTGGCGATCCTCTTCGGCGCGGAGCTGAACGCCGAGCGCGAGCGCTCCGAGCAGATCGAGAAGGGCGTCGAGGGCGCCGAGCGCGACCTGCGCCTCGGCGAGCGCGACGCGCCCAAGGAGAAGCAGCGCAAGCAGACGGCGTAGGGCTCGCCCCGGCCATTCTTCGGTTCCTCTCATGCGCGTGCGGTCAGCTGCACGCCATGAGAGACCGACGTAGGACCACAGCACTGGTGCTGGCGGGCGGCGTGGCCCTCGCCGGCACCGGCTTCGCGATCGGCAGCCAGAGCGGCGGCGGCACGGCCGCCGCCGTCGATCGCCAGAGCACCGCCGCCGACTCCCGGCCGGCGGACTTCGACGGCCGTGGCGGCCCCGGGCGCCACGGCCCCGGCGGGCCCGGCCTCGCGTCGCTGGCCGGCGACCTCGGCGTGACCGAGGAGAAGCTGCGCGAGGCGCTCGACGCGCTGCGCCCGAGCGGCGACCCTGACCATCACGAGGCTGAGCTGGCCGCCGCGCTGGCGAAGTCGCTCGGCGTCGACGAGGCGAAGATCACCGCGGCGCTCGAGAAGCTGCGCGCCGCGCACGACCAGGAGCACCAGCAGCGCGAGAACGCGTTCGCCGACGCGCTGGCCGAGGAGCTCGGGATCGAGGCGAGCAAGGCCCGCTCCGTCCTCGCGTCGCTGCGCCCCGACCGCGACCGCGACCGCTCCGGCCCGCCGCCGCGGCGGCCCTCGCTCTCGACGCTGGCGCGCCGGCTCGGCGTCTCGCGCGCGAAGCTGCGCGCCGCGCTGCGCGAGGTCGCGCCCGACGGGCCCGGCCACCACGGGCCCGGCGGCCCCGGCGGCCCCGGCGACCGCGGCGGCCCCGGCGACTTCGCCGCCGACCTGGCGAAGGAGCTCGGCGTCGACGCGGACAGGATCGAGGAGGCGCTCGAGGCGTTCCACCAGGCCCGGCACGACGAGTTCGCCCAGCAGCTCGCCGACAAGCTCGGCATCGACGTCGACAAGGTGAAGGACGCGCTGCCCGACGGCCCGGGCCCCGGCGGGCCCCACGGGCCGCCCAGGCCCTAGCCCTACCGGCTCGGCCCCCGGCCAACTCGGGTAAACCTGCCCGGGTTGCCGGGGGTCAGTGCGCTTCGCGTCGTCTTCGTGCTCGCCGCCCTCGGGGCGGCGGGCCTCGCCGCGCCCGCCTCGGCGCCCGCTCAGCGCCAGGCGCTCGAGACGATCCTCCAGGACGACGCCGCGCTGCTGCACGGCCCCGAGGAGGACGTGCGCGCGGCGATGGCGCAGGTGCGCGAGTTCGGCGTCGACCGCGTGCGCCTGACGGCCGGCTGGTCCGTGTTGACGCGCGACGCGGACGCCAAGCAGCGGCCCGACTTCGACGCCGCCGACCCCGCCGCGTACGAGCAGGCCCGCTGGGCCGGCCTGGATCGCGCGGTCCGGATCGCCACCGAGCAGGGGCTCGCCGTGATGGTCGACGTCGGGTTCTGGGCGCCGCTGTGGGCGACCGAGGACAGCGAGCCCGCCCGAGCGCGCACCCGCCCCGACCCGCGCGCCTACGCGGACTTCGCCGTCGCCGTGGCGCGCCGCTACGACGGCACGTTCGTCCCGCCCGCGCCGAAGCCCGGCGAGGTCGTCGAGCCGTCGCAGGACGAGTCGTTCCTCGACGGCGTCTTCGAGCCGATCCCCGGCGCCCGGCGCCAGGAGCCCGCCGCCTCGACGACCGCCGCGCCGCCGATCGAGCTCGGCCCGCTGCCGCGCGTCGACGTCGTGTCGCTGTGGAACGAGCCGAACCACCAGGCCTTCCTCCAGCCCCTGTGGCAGAAGCGCCCGCGCGGTCGCGCGACGCCGGTGGCGCCGGCCATCTACCGCGCGATGGTGCAGGCCGCCTACCCGGCGATCAAGGCGGTCCGCTCCGACGTCAAGGTCCTCGTCGGCGCGACGTCGTCGATGGGCGACCACACGGGGCGCGGGCGCAACGGCGTGCCGCCGCTGCTCTTCATCCGCGAGCTGGCGTGCGTCGACCGCAAGCTGCGGCGGCGGCGCACCGGCGACTGCGCGGGCTTCACGCCGGTGCCCGGCGACGGCTGGACGCACCACCCGTACTCGCTGACGACGCCGCCCGACCGCCCGAGCCCGGCGACGGCGCGCGACAACGCGCGGATGGGAGACCTGCCGCGGCTGACCAAGCTGCTCGACCGCCTCGTGAGGCTCGGCCGCCTCGCGCCCGCCCTGCGCAGCGTGTGGCTGACCGAGTACGGCTACGAGAGCCACGCGTACCCGGGCCGCCCGGTCTTCGGGCTCGACGAGCAGGCGGTGTTCCTCTCCTGGGCCGAGTACCTGGCCTGGCGCAACCCGCGGGTGAAGACCTACGCGCAGTTCCTCCTGCGCGACCTGCCCTACGCCGGCCCGGCGAACCCGGTGCGCCGGCCGCAGGGCCACTGGGAGAGCGGCCTGCTCTTCGCCGACGGGCGCCCGAAGCCGATGGCCGGCTCGTTCCGCGTCGGCCTGCACGCCGCGCGACTGGGCCGCGGGCGCACCGAGCTGTGGGGCCGGGTGCGCGGGATCGCGCCGGGCGCCGAGGCGACCGTCGAGCGCCGAGGGGGGGGCGGGGCGTGGCGGCCGGTCGCGCGCGGGCCGATCGGCGGGCGGCAGGTCCTGGTGCGGCGGGTCCGCGCCGTGCGCCGCGCGCGCTACCGGATGCTCGTCCACTCGGGCGAGCAGACGCTGACGAGCTTCGTCGTCCGCGCCCGCTAGCGGCCGAAGCGCCGCTTGACGCGGCGGGCGCGGTGCTGCGCGCGCTCCTGCATCGGGCCGAGCACGCCGTGGTGCGGCGGCAGCGCCCCGACCTCGGCGCTGTCGATGGTCAACATCACGCGCTTGTTGGTGATCCGCTCGACCTCGGGGGCGTCGACGAACCGCTTGCCCTCCTCGGTCTTGATGACGATCCCGTCGAAGAGGTGCTCCCGGCCGTGGTGCAGCGCCTTGTGGAACGTGCCGACGCGGACGCCGTCGGAGGCCTCGACGGGCGTCCCCCTGGGCAGCACCTGGTAGCCGATGGCGTGCTCGTCCTCGGTCATCGCGCGCCTACACTTGCAAATGATGGCCGACGAGGAGACGCTCGAGAACGTCGAGGAGCCGCCCCGCCCCCAGGTCGACCCGGAGCTGCTCGCCCGGCGCGAGGCGGCCCTCCGCCACATCCGCCAGTTCGGCGACCCGATCCTGCGCACGAAGGCGCGGCCGGTCGACCACTTCGACTCCGCGCTGCGCCAGGAGGTGGAGCGCATGGGCCTGTTGATGAACGACGCGATCGGCGTCGGCCTCGCCGCGCCCCAGGCCGGCGTCTCGCACCGGCTGCTCGTCTACCGCACCGAGCCCGACAGCCCCGTCCAGGCGCTGGTCAACCCGGAGATCGACTGGTCGAGCAAGGACAAGGAGTGGATGGAGGAGGGCTGCCTGAGCCTGCCCGGCGTGCACGTCGAGGTCGAGCGGCCCGTCCACGTCCGCCTGCGCGCGGTCGACGCGAGCGGCGCGCCGATCTTCATCGAGGCCAGCGGGTTCGAGGCGCGCGTCATCCAGCACGAGGTCGACCACCTCGACGGCGTGCTGATCCTCGACCGCACCACGCGCGACCAGCGCAAGGAGGCCGTGCGCGCGCTGCGCGAGGCCGAGCGGGCGCGCGACGGCGCGGCCGCCTAGCGGTGCGCACGGCGTACCTCGGGACGTCGACGTTCGCCGCCGCCGTGCTGCGCGAGCTCGCGCGCTCCGACCACGCGCCGGCGCTGGTCGTCACGCGGCCGGACGCGCCGAAGGGCCGCGGCCGCAGGCTCGCCCCGCCGCCCGTCGCCGAGGAGGCGCGCGCGCTCGGCATCGAGGTCTTCCAGCCCGAGGACGTCAACGCCGAGGAGAGCGTCGCGCGGATCGCCGAGGCCGCCCCCGAGGTCGTGCTGCTCTGCGCCTTCGGGGCGATCATCCGCGAGCCGCTGCTGACGCGGTTCGGCGCGATCCGCAACGTCCACCCGTCGCTGCTGCCGCGCTGGCGCGGGGCGGCGCCGGTCGAGCGGGCGATCATGGCCGGCGACGAGAAGACGGGCGTGACGATCATGGCCGTCGGCGAGGGGCTCGACGACGGGCCGGTCTACGTCTCTGCGCCCGAGGAGATCCGGCCCGAGGACGACTACGCGTCGCTGACCGCGCGGCTCGAGCCGCTGAGCGCGGAGCTGCTGATCCGCGCGATCGAGGAGCAGCCGGAGCCCGTGGCGCAGAACGAGGACGGCGTGACCTACGCCGAGAAGATCACGGCCGCCGACCGCACGCTCGACCCGTCGCGTCCGGCCGCCGAGCTGGAGCGGGTGGTGCGCGCGCTGACGCCGCACATCGGCGCGCGGATCGCGCTTCCCGGCGGCGAGATGCTCGGGGTGCGGAGGGCGCGGGTGGCCGAGGCCGGGGCGGAGGGCGCGCTGGTCGTGCCGACCGCGGACGGCGCGCTCGAGCTGCTCGAGGTGCAGCCCCCGGGCGGGCGGCCGATGGACGCCGCGGCCTACCTGCGCGGCCGCGCGGCCCGGTGAGGATCCTCGTCGACGCGACGATCCTCGCGGCGCCGGCCGCCGGGCTGAGGAGCTACGTCGAGGGGCTGGTGCCGGCGCTGGCGGAGCGCGCGGAGGTGACGGCCGTCGTCCCCGAGGGGGCGCGGCTGAGGGGGGCCGAGGTCGTGCGGGCGCCCGCCTCGGTGGGGAGGTTGGCGGCGCGCGCCGCGTGGCGCGAGCGCCACCTTGCGCGTCTCGCCCGTGAGGCGCGCGCGCACGTGCTCCTCGCCCCCTCTCCGGAGGTGCCGCTGCGCGGCGCCGGCGTGCCGTCGATCATGGTCGTCCACGACGTCTTCCCCTTCACCTCGCCGGACCTCGTCGGCCGCGCGAAGCGGCTGCGGTTCCGGGCGGTCTTCCCGCTCATGCGCCGGCGCGCGGGCGCGGTCGTGGCCGTGAGCGACGCGACGGCGCGCGCGATCGGCGGGGCGAGCGCGACGATCGGCGAGGGCCCGTCGCCGATCCCCGAGGCGCCGCCGGCGACCTTCGCGCGGCCCTACGTCCTCGCCGTCGGCGCGCTGTACCGGCGCAAGCAGCTCGACGTGCTGCTGCGCGCGCTGCCGCCCGAGCTCGACCTCGTGCTCGCCGGCCCGGCGGACGACGAGGCGCGGGCGGCGCTGAGCCGCGACCGCGTCCGCCACGAGGGCTGGGTCACGCCCGAGCGCCTCGGCGCGCTCTACCGCGGCGCCGCGGTCTACGCGCTGCCGAGCCTCGACGAGGGCTTCGGCCGGGGGCTGCTCGACGCGATGGCGCTCGGCACGCCGGCCGTGGTCAGCGACATCCCCGCGCTGCGCGAGCTCGGCGGCGACGCGGTGCGGCTCGTCTCCCCGCCGACGGAGGCCGCGGCGTGGACGCGGGCGCTGGCCGAGGTCGCGGGCGACGGGGCGCTGCGTGAGCGGATGGCCGCGCGCGGGAGGGAGCTGGCCGCCGGCCGCACGTGGGACGTGGTGGCCGAGCAGTTCGTCGCGCTGGCGCGGAGGCTCGCGTGAGGGGCGCACGCGAGGTCGCCTTCCGCGTCATCCGCCGCGTCGCCGAGCAGGGCGCCTTCGCCGACCAGGCGCTGCACGCCGAGGCGGCCGGCCTCGAGCCGCGCGAGCGGGCGCTGGCGCGGACGCTCGCCTTCGCCGCCATCCAGCGGCGCCGCACGCTCGACCACGTCGTCGGCGTGCTCACGGACGGGCGGCGCAAGCTCGACCCGCCCGTCCGCGCGGCGCTGCACCTCGGCCTCGTGCAGATCCTCCTCCTCGACGGCATCCCCGATCACGCCGCGGTGTCGGAGACCGTGCAGCTCGCCAAGCGCAGCCGCGGCGCGGGGCTGGTCAACGCCGTGCTGCGCCGCGCCACGCGGGAAGGCCGCCACGTGCTGGCGGCGATCGACGACGAGGCGGTGCTGCACTCGGTCCCCGACTGGCTCGCGGCGCTCTGGCGCGATGCCTACGGCGCCGAGACGGCCACGGCGCTGATGGCCCGCGCGAACGAGCCGCTCGAGCTGGCGCTGCGGGCCAACCGCCTGAAGGCGACGCCGGAGGAGGTCGCCGAGGCGGTGGGCGGGACGGTCGCGGAGTCCGACGCGGTGGTCGTCGAGGGCGCCCTCGACGCCCACGCGCACCCGCTCTGGCACGCCGGCCACTACATGCCGCAGTCGCGCTCCTCGCAGCGCGTGGCGCCGGTCCTCGGCGCGCGGCCGGGCGAGCGCGTGCTCGACCTGTGCAGCGCGCCGGGCGGCAAGGCGACGCATCTCGCGGCGCTGATGGGCGACGAGGGCGAAATCGTCGCCGTCGAGAACGACGCCGACCGCGCCGACCAGCTGCGCACGACACTCGGCCGCATGGGCGCGAGCAGCGTCAAGGTCGACGTCGCCGACGCCGGCGAGCCGCGCGCCGACGGCCCGTTCGACCGGGTGCTGGCCGACCCGCCGTGCTCAGGGCTCGGGACGCTCCAGGCCAAGCCCGACCTGCGCTGGCGGATGACCCCCGAGCGGATCGCGGGGCTGATCGCCGAGCAGCGCAGGATCCTCGCCGTCGCGACCGCCGCGGTCCGTCCGGGCGGCGTGGTGGTCTGGTCGACGTGCACGCTGAACCCGGCGGAGAACGAGGGGCTGCTCGACGGCCTGGAGGGGTTCACGATCACCGAGCGCCTCCTGCTCCTCCCGCACGAGACCCGCTCGGCGGGCTTCCAGGTCACGCGACTAGAGTCGGACCGATGAGCGGCGACGTCGAGCTGGGCACGCAGTGCCCGAACTGCCACGAGCCGTGGCTGCGCCCGACGAACCTGCCGGGCCGCTACCGGTGCGTGTACTGCCTGCACCGCTACGAGCTGCGCTCCGTCTGCCCCGACTGCGGCGAGCACTCGACGATCGTGCGCATGTCCGACACCGCGAACATCACGTGCGTGCACTGCGGGGGGTCGATGCTGTGCCCGGTGTAGCCGACCTGCGCGGCGTCGCGCCCAGCATCCTGTCGGCCGACTTCGCCCGGCTCGCCGCGCAGGTCGAGGAGGTCATGGCCGCCGGCGCCCGGCTCATCCACTGCGACGTCATGGACGGCCACTTCGTCCCGCCCATCACCTTCGGCCCGATGGTCGTCGCCGCCCTGCGCGAGGCGCTGCCGCCCGAGGCCGTGCTCGACGTGCACCTCATGATCGAGCGGCCCGAGCGGCACGTCGCCGAGTTCGTCAAGGCGGGCGCCGACCACGTCTCGATCCACGTCGAGTCGACGCCGCACGTCCACTACACGCTGAACGCGATCCGCGAGGCGGGCGCGACGGCCGGCCTCGCGCTGAACCCGGGCACCCCGACGGAGGCCCTCGGCGCCGACGCCGACCTCGTCCTGGCCATGACCGTGAACCCCGGCTGGGGCGGGCAGCCGTTCATCGCGGGGTCGGACGAGAAGGTGCGGGCGCTCGGCCGGCGGGTGGGGCGCGACGTGCCGATCGAGGTCGACGGCGGGATCGACGCGCGCACCGCCGGGCCCTGCGCCCGCGCGGGGGCGACCACCTTCGTCGCGGGCTCGGCGATCTTCAAGGCCCCCGACCCCGCCGCCGCGTTCCGCGAGATCGCCGAAGCCGCGGGGTGTGGCCAGCCGTACCCAACGGAGGGCTCGGGCGCGCGACACTAGGGCCGTGCCCACCGTCCTCATCGTCGACGACCACCCGAGCTTCCGGGCCACCGCGCGCCTGCTGCTCGAGGGCGACGGCTACGTCGTGGTCGGCGAGGCCGCCACGGGGACGGCGGCGCTCAGCCAGGCCGAGCAGCTGCGGCCCGACGTCGTGCTGCTCGACGTCAACCTCCCCGACATCGACGGGTTCACCGTCGCCGAGCGCCTGACGCGGGAGGGCGCCGCGCCGGTCGTGGTGCTCTGCTCGAGCCGCGACGCGGCGGACTTCGGCGACCGGATCGAGCGCAGCGGCGCGCGCGGCTTCGTCGCCAAGGCCGACCTCAGCGGCGACGCGGTGCGGGAGCTGGTGTCGTGATCGGGCTGCACCGGGCGCTCGTCCTCATCGGGGTGCTGGCCGTCGCGCTCGTGGGCGTCGCGGTCGTCCTGGCGGTCGAGAGCGAGCACATCGAGGACCCCGCCTTCCCGACGGCGATCTTCAGCGTGCTGCTGCTCAGCTGGACCGGCGTGGGGCTCTACGCGTGGTGGCGGCGCCCGGGCAACCGGGTCGGGATGCTGATGACGGCCGCCGGGATGGCGACCTTCCTCACCGCCTTCCAGCTCGCCAACTCGTCGCTGCTCTTCACGTTCGGGCTCGTGGCCGGCGGCGGGCTGTTCTTCGCGATCGGCGCCCACATGCTGCTCGTGTTCCCGACCGGCCGGGCGGAGACGCCGCTTGAGCGCCGGCTCATCCCCCTGACCTACCTGTTCGCCCTCGGCATCCCGCTGGCGATCGCGATGACCAGCCCCGACCTACAGCTCGAGGACGGCATGGAGCATCCCGAGAACGCCTTCCTCGTCGTCCACGACCAGTCCGTCGGCGACGTGGTGGAGACGGTCGGCGGCCTCCTCGGCGTGGCGCTCGTCGCCGTCGTCGCCTACGTGCTCGTGCGCCGCGCGCTGCGCGCCGGGGCGCGCGAGCGCCGCGCGATGAGCCCGGTCCTCTGGCTCGGCGCGGTCATGCTCGTCCTGCTGTGCGTCTCGTTCATGTTCGACGTGCCGGGCGACGGCGCGGACGACCTCGAGGAGGGGATCGACCTCGCCGCGCTGCTGTGCTTCGCGGCCCTGCCGTACGCGTTCCTGACCGGCCTGGCCCGCACGCGCTCGTGGCGGGCGGGGGCGATCGGCGAGATGCTCGAAGCGCTCGGCCAGGCGCCCGGCCGGGGCGGCCTGCGCGACGTCCTGCGCGACGCGCTCGGCGATCCGTCGCTGCGGCTGGCCTACTGGCTGCCCGATCGGCGCACCTACGTCGACGCCGAGGGGCGGCCCATGCCGCTGCCGGACGACGACGGCGACCGGGTCGCGTGCGAGGTGACCATCGACGGCCGGTGCATCGGCGCCATGGTGCTCAACCGCCGGCTCGCCGAGGAGGACCCCGAGCTGGTGCGCGCGGTCGGGGCGGCGGCCGCGCTCGCCCACGAGCGCGAGCGCCTCGACGCGGAGCTGCGGGCGCGCGTCGAGGAGGTGGAGCGCTCGCGGCGGGCGCTCGTCGACGTCGGCCTCGCCGAGCGGCGGCGCCTGGAGCGCGACCTGCACGACGGCGCGCAGCAGCGGCTGGTCGCGCTGTCGCTCCAGCTCGGCATGGTGGAGGCGAAGCTCGACAGGGAGCCGGGCAAGGCGAGAGAGCTGCTCGCCGGCGCGCGCACCGAGGCGCGCGCGGCGCTCGACGACCTGCGCGAGCTCGCCCGTGGCATCCATCCCGCCGTGCTCACCGACCGTGGCCTCGCCGCCGCGCTCGAGTCGCTGGCCGACCGGGCGCCGCTGCCCGTCGAGGTCGAGGCGGTGCCGGGCGAGCGCCTGCCGGGCGCCGTCGAGGCGGCGGCCTACTTCGTCGTCGCCGAGTCGCTGACCAACGTGGCGAAGTACGCCGAGGCGTCGCACGCCGAGGTCCGCGTGGGCCGGCGCAACGGCGTCGCGCTGATCGAGGTGCGCGACGACGGCGTCGGCGGCGCCGACCCGTCGCGGGGGACGGGGCTGCGCGGGCTCGCCGACCGGCTCGCCGCGCTCGACGGGCGGCTCGAGGTCGAGTCGCGGCCCGGCGAGGGGACCGTGGTGCGGGCCGAGGTGCCCTGCGGGGAGGACGGCGCGTGAAGGTCGTGCTCGCGGACGACTCGGTCCTGCTGCGCGCGGGCGTCGCGCGCCTGCTCGAGGACGCCGGCATGGAGATCGCCGGCCAGGCGGGTGACGCCGAGGACCTGCTGCGCAAGGTCAACGCGCACAAGCCCGACGTGGCGATCGTCGACGTGAAGATGCCGCCGACCCACACCGACGAGGGGCTGCGCGCGGCGGCCGAGATCCGCGAGCGCTTCCCGGGCGTCGGCGTGCTCGTGCTCTCGCAGTACGTGGAGGAGGCCTACGCGCTCGAGCTGTTCGCCGACGGCGCGGACGGCCTCGGCTACCTGCTGAAGGACCGCGTCGCCGACATCGACCGCTTCGTCGACGCCGTGCGCCGCGTGGGGGAGGGCGGCTCGGCGCTCGATCCCGAGGTCGTCTCGCGGCTGCTCGGCCGCAAGCGGCGCGAGGACCCGCTGGAGGCGCTCTCGCCGCGCGAGCGCGAGGTGCTCGGCCTGATGGCGGAGGGGAAGTCGAACCACGCGATCGCCGAGGAGCTGATCGTCTCCGAGCGCGCCGTCGAGAAGCACGTGACGA
>DASVRH010000256.1:0-1747 GCA_036388715.1 Solirubrobacteraceae bacterium
GACGCGGGGGCCGTCGCGGTCATGGCGCTGGAGCGGGTGCCCGCCGACATCCGCGCCCAGGGCGGGGTCGCCCGGATGAGCGACCCGGACATGATCGAGGGCATCGTCGCGGCGGTGTCGATCCCCGTCATGGCGAAGGCCCGGATCGGCCACTTCGTCGAGGCGCAGGTGCTGCAGTCGCTCGGCGTCGACTACATCGACGAGTCCGAGGTCCTGACGCCCGCCGACTACACCAACCACATCGACAAGTGGGGCTTCACCGTTCCCTTCGTGTGCGGCGCGACGAACCTCGGCGAGGCACTGCGCCGCATCACCGAGGGCGCGGCGATGATCCGCTCCAAGGGCGAGGCCGGCACCGGTGACGTGTCGAACGCGACCACGCACATGCGGACGATCCGCGCCGAGATGCGGCGGCTGTCGTCGATGAGCGAGGACGAGCTCTACGTCGCCGCGAAGGAGCTGCAGGCGCCCTACGACCTGGTCCGCGAGGTGGCGGAGGCGGGCAGGCTGCCCGTCGTCCTGTTCACGGCTGGTGGCATCGCGACCCCCGCGGACGCGGCGATGATGATGCAGCTCGGCGCCGACGGCGTGTTCGTGGGGTCCGGCATCTTCAAGTCCGGCAACCCGGCGGCGCGCGCCGAGGCGATCGTCAAGGCGACGACCTTCCACGACGACCCCGACGTGATCGCCAAGGTGTCGCGCGGGCTCGGCGAGGCCATGGTCGGCATCAACGTCGAGGACGTCCCGCAGCCGCACCGCCTCGCGACCCGCGGCTGGTAGCCCCCTCTTTCGCGTCCGGGCGTCCTCTGGTGTCTAAGTGTGGTTTCGGAACGCGTGAAACCACGCTAGGGCTCCAGAGGCCGCCCGTTCGCGTCACCAGGCTCGAGTGGGTAGCGGCCGCCGGAAGTCGGCGTCGTCCAATGAGCTCCGAGGACTCTCTCCGCAGGCTGTCGCCACCTCGTGGAGGACGAGTGCCCGTTGGTGCAGCACGTGTCGCCGGTCAAAGCGGAGCAGGGGCGGACCGCCAGCTCTGATCAGTCCATTCTGTCGGCGCAGATCGCGGCCGTGCTGCGCAGCCTCGTCGTGGTAGGCGCCGTCGTACTCGAGGTATACCCACCGCCGGCCGCGCAGCGTCAGGTCCGGAGTTCCGAGGTAATCACCTGTCGAGGTGTGCACCGGCACGTTCACCAGAGGCTCTTCGTATCCGGCGAGAACGACCACCATTCGTAGTCGACTTTCGCCCGGCGATCGCGAGCCAACATGCGCGAGCATCGTCGCGGTCCGAGCCGCACGGACATGGGGCCATCGCCGCCCGTCCGAGCAGTAGTCGGTCAAGGCGGTCAAGTCGAGGGCGCCCGCGAAGGCGAAGGCGTCCGCCACGACAACGGCCTCGACGAGCGCGCGCTCGCGCATCAGGTCGAAGCACGTACGTAGTGCCGAGGTCACCCGCAGCTCGGCGAGTTGGGCGACGTCCTCGTCAAGGTGCCGTATGCCGACCGGTGGACGCCCAGAGTCAGGGGTGCCGCGCAGGACACGCCGATAGCGAGTTACCGCGCCGACCGCAGCACCATGGGCGCGAACCGGGCGCGTGACCTCGAGCGGAACCACGGAACCCGGGACGGGGCGCCAGACTCCGTAGAGCCAGGCCGCGGTCCTCCCACAGATGACGTCGTCGGGCCCGGCCGCCAGCGCGACGGCACGGACACGCACGACGGGATCGTTCTCCAGTCCTCGCCTCACGTACACG
>DASVRH010000257.1:0-2708 GCA_036388715.1 Solirubrobacteraceae bacterium
CCAGTTCTCCAACCACGCGGTGCAGCGGCTCCAGCGGCGAGGGATCGCCGTCGAGCCGGGCACGCTCCAGCGCCTCGACGACGCCGTCGGCCGGGCGGACGCCAAGGGCGCCCGCGACGCCGTCGTGTTCGTCGACGGCACTGCCTTCGTCGTGTCGGTCCGCAACAAGACGGTCATCACCGCCGTCGACCGCGACCACATGCGCGACCACGTCTTCACCAACATCGACAGCGCCGTCATCGGTTGACGCGCGCGACGACTTCTCCCGGATCCGTAGAAAGGAAGTGATGCCCCGATGATGCGAGGCATGTACGCGGCGATTAGCGGTCTCAAGACCCACCAGATCGCCCTCGACGTCACCGCCAACGACCTGTCGAACGTCAACACGGTGGGCTACAAGTCCGCCCGCACGACGTTCAAGGACTCGCTGACGCAGATCCAGCGCTCGGGCTCCGCGTCGAGCACCGGCGTGGGCGGCACCAACCCCGCCCAGGTCGGCCTCGGCACGCAGCTGGGCTCGATCGACAGCGTGATGGTCAACGGCGCCTTCCAGGCGACCGGCGCGCCGCTCGACATGGCGATCTCCGGCGAGGGCTGGTTCCGCGTCGGCACCGGCACGCCGACCCCGGGCAACCCGACGGCCGGCGTCCCCGCGCCGCCGAACGACATGCACTACACGCGGGCCGGCAACTTCACCCGCAACGACGCCGGCTACATGATCACCCAGGACGGCTCGTACGTCGTCGGCTCGACGTACCCGGCCGGCACCGCGGGCGCGCAGCCCTGCTACCTGAACATCCCGGCCGGCGCGACCGACGTCGCGGTGGCGCCGGACGGCGCGGTGTCGTTCGTGCCGCCCGCCGGCTACACGCAGCCCGCGGCGCTCCCCCCGATCGCCAACGGCCGCGCCGTGGTGGGCTACATGACGCTGGCGAAGTTCGCCAACGAGAGCGGCCTGGAGCGCGTCAACTCGAACCAGTGGCGCTCGACCGGCCCGTCGGGCCCCGAGGCGGTCGGCACGCCGGCCAACAACGGCTTCGGGCAGTCGATCGGCGGCACGCTCGAGATGTCCAACGTCGATCTCGCGAGCGAGTTCACCGACATGATCAGCGCGCAGCGCGGCTTCCAGGCCAACTCGCGCGTGATCTCGACGGCGGACGAGATGCTCAACGACCTCGTCAACATCAAGCGGTAGGGCCCTGCCGCTCTAGTTGACCGAGACGGGGTGGCGGCGCGCGGGTGGAGGGCCCGCGCTCCGCCGGACCCCCGGCTCACCCCATCCCTTCGTACGAAGGAGCAGGCTGATGATCGAGCTTCATCGACTGGGAGCCCACGGCGAGCCCGTCTGGCTCAACCCCGATCTCATCGCGACGATCGAGGCGCACCCCGACACCGTGATCGCGCTGACGACGAACACGAAGGTCATGGTCGCCGAGACCGTCGACGAGGTCATCGACCGCGTCCGCGCGTGGAGGGTCAGCGTGGCCCGCGGAGCCCTCAAGCCCGCCGAGATCGCGCCGACCACTTTGGCGTGAGCTCGACCGTCGACGCAGATCGCATCGCGGCCCTGATGGCCGCCGCCGGCTCCCAGCGCCGCCCCGCCGACGGCGAGACCGTCGCCGGCCGCCGCCCGCGCTGGCTGCGCACCGTCGACTTCTCGCGGCCGACGAAGTTCACGACCGACCAGGAGCGCCGGCTGACGCGCGCGGTCGAGGCCTTCTGCCGCACCGGCACGTCGCGCCTCACCGCCGAGCGCGTGCCGTGCGAGCTCGAGCTGCTCGACTGCTCGCAGCACACGTGGTCCAACGCGCAGTCGCACGTCCCGCCCGGCTCGGTCATCGCGCTCGTGGGAGTGGAGCCGCTCGGCACCCGCGTCGTCCTCTCCGCGGAGAGCACGCTGCTGACGAGCGCGCTGGAGGCGCTCCTCGGCGGTCAGCCCGACCGCGCGTCGCGCACCGACCGCAAGCTCACCGACATCGACCTGCTCCTCTTCCGCCGCGTCTTCGAGACGCTGGTCGAAGCGCTCTCGAGCGTCTTCTCCGACCACGCCGGCGTCGAGCTGAGCGTCAACGACGTCGACCCGTCCGGGGAGACGACCTACCTCGAGCAGCCGAGCGAGCCGACGCTGGCGCTGACGATGGAGGCCCGGCTCGGCCGCGCCTCGACCGTCATGGTGCTGCTGCTGCCCTACCACGCCGTCGAGGCCGTCCTCGGCCGCTTCTCCGGCCGCGACGACAACGACCGCGTCGACCCCGACAACGTCGAGGCCGTGCGCACCGGCGTCTCCCGCGTCGACGTCACCGTCCGCGCCGAGGTCGCCGACCGGATCATGCCCGTCCACGAGGTCCTCGCCCTCAAGCCCGGCGACGTCGTGAAGCTCGGCGCCGCCGCCGGGTCGCAGGTCACGCTCTACGCCGAGGACGTCCCCGTCCACCGCGCCCGCCCGGGCCGCAGCGGCAACCACCGCGCCGTGCAGGTGCTCGGCCCGATCGAGGGCAGGGAGTGATGGACAAGGCCGCCCGTGTCGCCGAGGCCGCCCGCGACGCCGTCGCCGGCACGTTCGAGTCCTTCGCCCCCGGCATCGCCGACGTCCCGCCCGCCGAGCTGCTCGGCGAGGGCGCGGACGCGCTGAGCGGCGCCGAGGCGCCCGCCGTCCTCGTCCACGCCGTGCCGGCCGACGGCCTGACCGGCCCGGTCGCCATCGTCCT
>DASVRH010000258.1:0-14140 GCA_036388715.1 Solirubrobacteraceae bacterium
CGCGTCGTCGGGCGCGACCGGCGGCTGGTCCGCCGGGTCCGGATCCTGCGTCGCGGCAAGGGCGTCCGCGCGGTGGTCCGGCTGCGTGACGGCCGCCGGGTCGTCCTGCGCCGTCGCTGCCGATAGGAACGCCGCCCGAACGGGGGCGGAACGCCCCTGCCCGACAGTGCGTCGCATGACAGCGACGACCTCCCCCACCGTCCGCCGGATCGTGCGCAGCGGCGACGCCGACCTCTACGTCGAGCAGCGCGGTACCGGCCCCGACGTCCTCCTCCTCTCCGGGCTGGGCGACACGATCGAGTGCTGGCAGGCGCAGATCGACGCCCTGAGCGACCGCTACCGCATCACAGCGTTCGACACCCGCGGCACCGGGCGCACGGCCGCGCCCGCGGAGTCCATCTCCATCCCGATGCTCGCGGCCGACGCGGCCACCGTGATCGAGGCGATGGGGCTGCACGACGCGCACGTCATGGGGTTCTCGGGCGCCGGACTCGTCGCGCAGGAGCTGGCCATCTCGTATCCCGAGGCGGTCGGGAGCCTCGTCCTGTGCACGACGTTCTGCGAGATGGACGAGCTGGCCAAGCGCAAGATCGACGTCTGGCTCCAGCTCGCGGCCACCTCGTCGTCGGCGGACGAGTTCCTCCGCGGCTTCCTGACGTACGTCTACACGCGTGAGGCGCACGAGGACGGCCGCGCCGACCGGTGGCTGCGCGAGCTCGCCGACTTCGAGCCGGCGATGAGCGACGAGGCCTTCGTCGCGACGATCGAGGCGCTGCGGTCGTGGTCGACGAAGGCGCGGCTCGGCGGCATCCGCGTGCCCACGCTCGTGATCGTCGGCGAGGTCGATCCGCAGTTCCCCCGGCCCTACGGCGAGGAGATCGCCTCGCGCATCGGGCGCTCCGAGCTCGTCGTGATGGAGGGGCAGGCCCATCAGCCGTTCCAGGAGGTCCCGGAGCGGTACAACGCGCTGGTGACCGGCTTCTGGGAGCGCGTGGCCTCGTAGACTCCGCCGCGCCTTGCGGCGCCTGTCCCTCGCCCTGCTCGTCCTGCTCGTGCTCGCCCCCGCGGCGAGCGCGCAGTCGCCGACCCGCGACGTGCTCTACGTGGGCAACAACTGGGAGGGCACCGCGGACGTCATCGACGTCTCGACGTTCAAGCGGATCAAGCGGATCGACATCGTTCCCGACAAGGAGGAGCGGCTGGCGGAGATCAGCATGGATCCCGCCGCGCAGGGCTACTTCCTCGGGATCCGCCAGCTCGTCGGCGAGGGCAACGACCAGTTCGTTGACGACATGTTCTCCTCGCACGACGGGCGGATGCTCTACGTCTCGCGGCCGTCGTTCGCGGACGTCGTCGGGATCGATCTCGCGACGGAGAAGATCGTCTGGCGGGTGAAGGTCGAGGGCTACCGGGCGGATCACATGGCGATCTCCCCGGACGGCAGGCACGTCCTGGTGTCCGCCTCGACGGCGCGCAAGGTGCACGTGATCGACGTGGAGAAGGGCGAGATCGTCGGCGAGTTCGAGTCGGGCGACCAGCCGCACGAGAACAACTACTCGGCCGACGGGTCGCGGGTGTTCCACGCGTCGATCGGGACGGTCTACACGCCGACCGACGATCCGTCGATGGACGCGTCGAAGGGGGATCGGTGGTTCCAGGTCGTCGACGCTTCGACCAACAAGGTCCTGAAGCGGATCGACATGGGCCAGAAGCTCGAGGAGGCCGGCTACCCGGACATGTCCTCGGCGGTGCGGCCGATGGCGCTGTCGCCCGACGAGCGCTACGTCTACTTCCAGGTGTCGTTCTTCCACGGGTTCGTCGAGTACGACCTCGTCGAGGACCGCGTGCTCCGGCTCGCGGAGCTGCCGATCTCCGAGGAGGCGAAGGGCAAGCGCCGCGAGGAATACCTCCTGGACTCCGCCCACCACGGCCTGGCGATGAACCCCGAGGGGACGAAGCTCTGCGTGGCCGGCACGATGTCCGACTACGCGGCGATCGTCCGCCGCGACACGTTCGCGTGGACGATCGCGGCGTCGGGCGTGAAGCCGTACTGGTCGACGAACAGCGGCGACGGGAAGCTGTGCTTCATCTCGTTCAGCGGCGACGACGCGGTGTCGGTCGTGTCCTACGACAGCGAGCGGGAGATCGCGCGCATCCCGGTCGGCGACCATCCGCAGCGGATGCGGATGGGCAAGCTCGCCGGCGGCCTGCTGGGTACGCGCGCGGCGGTCAAGGCGCGGTTGATCATCGCGGCCGCCCGCCGCCGGTTCCGCGCCCGCCGCCCCTTCCGCCTGCGGGTCGTCGTCACCACGCGCCGCGACGGCCGCCTCGTCCCGGTCCGCGGCGCCCGGCTCCGGCTCGCCGGCGCCCGAGCTATCACCGACGCCCGAGGCCGAGCCCGCCTGCGCAAGCGCCGAGGCTTCGAGTCCGCCCGCAGCTACCGCCTCGTCGCGAAGCACCCGGACTACCTCCCCGCCACCGTCCGCATCCGCGCCCTCCCGCGGCGCCGGTAGGGCCTCCGGGCGCTCCTACGCGCGCGTCAACCGAAGCGGTCCCACGTGTGCAGGAACGGCTCGGGATCCAGCAGCCGGCCCGTGCGGCCGCGCAGCTCGAAGTGCAGGTGGCACCCGACGGCGCGGGCGTTGCCGGTGTCGCCGACGGAGCCGATCCGCTCGCCCGTGCGGACCCGGTCGCCGCGCTCGACGAGCGGCGTGTCGCGCAGGTGGGCGTACCGGTAGGCGCGGCCGTCGAGCCGGCCGCGGACGATGACCTCGTTGCCGTACAGGACGGGGTCGTACCGGCTGCGGGTCACCTTCCCGGCGCGCGCGGCCGCAAGCGGCGTGCCGCAGGCGGCATTCACATCGAAGCCTTCGTGCGTGCGGCCGCCGTTGCGCGGCGCTCCGAAGTAGCCGATCCCGCCGCGATCGTGGTGTGGCCCGCGGATCGGATACACGTGGCCGCGCAGGACGAGCTGCCCGAGGAGCCGCCGCACGCCGGCGTCCGGGATGACCAGCCGGACCCGGTAGCGGCCGTCCGGCGCCGCGCCGCCTCGCCCGGTCACGCCGTCCCAGGAGACTTGCTGGGCGACCCCGGCCGGGATGTCGTTCAGCACGATCCTCCGGACGATCCGGCTGCGCTTGTCGGCGACGAGCTCGACGGTCGCGGTCGGGCGGGCCTCGCTGAGCGTGAACCGGATGCGCGCCGGATCGCGGCCCAGGAAGATCTTGCGCGGGGCGACGCGCTCGTCGCTCACGGTGAGCGGAGCGGGCGGCGGCGACGGCGGGACGTCGGCGAACACCCGCGCAGCATCCCAGGCCAGGCGAACGACCGATCGCTCGGCCGTGGGCGAGCTCAGAGCCCGAGGACGCGCAGGGTGCGGCGGGCGGAGCGGGGCTTCGCGAAGAGGCGGCGGTTCGCGACGCCCACCTCGACGACACGGCCGAGGCGGACGCGGTAGACGAGGCGGGCGGCGCCGCGGCGGCCCAGGTACCAGGTCGTGCGCCCGACGCGGATGCGGCGCTCGCCGACCAGCTGCCGGCGGAGGGTCTCCTCGTTCGCCCTCGGCGCGACGCCGTCGGCGGCGATGAGGGGGTTGGCGGTGAGGACGACGACCGCTCGGCCGCGCAGCTTGCGGCCGAGGCGGCGCGGCGCGTACGCGATCCGCAGGCGGTCGGGGCTGCCGGCGCAGTAGACGTCGTAACGGCGGCGCGAGCGTGAGCGGCGCAGGCCGATCTTCCGCCGCTGCGCGCGGCGCCGTCGGCCGAGCGCGGCCGGGCCGACGCGCGTTCCCCGGATCCCCAGCCCCGTGCCGGCGCAGGGCCGCGCGGGCGGCGAAGGCGGCTGTCCGGCGGCGGGTGGGGCCTGAGCGGCCGCGACCGCCGCGCCGCGGCACGCGTCGAGCGGCTCGTTCGGCCACGGGTCGCCGAAGGCGACGGCCTTCGCGATCGCGTCGTCGCGGTCCTCGGGCAGGAGCCAGCCCTTCTCGACCTCGTGGTTCGCCCACTCCGTCACGCGGCTGACGTACTCGCAGTGGGTCGGGTACATCGAGCGGATCTTCTCGGGCTCCCACTCGCGGTACTCGCCCCACAGCACGCAGCCCTCGCCGGAGTTGAACGCGACCGGCACCTCGATGAACGGATGGCGCAGCCCGCCCTGGGCGAGCCCGTTGTCGTCGCGGACGAGCCCGCCGCTCTCGTCGCGGCGCATCCGCGGGGCCGAGGGCGGGAGCGTCCCCTTCTCCAGGTACTCCTTGACCCAGTAGCTCATCGCGCGCGAGCTGTAGTCGACCGAGCCGCGGTTGATCGAGCACTGCTGCGCGACCGCCGCGAGCGGCGACGGCGCGGCGAGGTCGCGCTCGGCCGTCGCGTCGGCGTAGTCCTCCCAGTGCTTCGGCGCGTGCGCGGTCCCGGCCTCCTCCCACCCGACGAGCTGCGGGCTGTCGGGCTGCGGGATCTCGTTGTTCTCCTCGTTGAGCATGAAGATCGGCGTCGAGAAGTCGGTGTAGGGGCCGCCGCCGCGCGTGATGAGGAAGAGGTCGATCGTGTCGCGGTCGTAGCCGTCGTTGACGAAGTCGGTCAGGCGGCTGGCGGACTGCGACGCGCCGGTCGCGACGATCTTCTTCGCGGGCAGCCCGCTCATCGGGTCCGCGCCCGGGGCGCCGTTGTTCGCGGGGTCGCGGAGCGCCTCGACGGCCTGGGAGAAGATGTCGTAGGAGAAGTCGTCGCCGGGATGCACGAGCGGCGCGTAGCGCGGCGGGTCCCAGCCCTTCAGCGAGCCCTGGCCGCAGCAGACGCCGACGAGCTGCGCGGAGACGCCCACGTACCCGACGCCCTGGCGCATCAGCCATTCCGGCCCCGGCGTCGGCCAGCCCGTCTCGAGGTCGTAGGAGGCGGTGACGTTGAGCCACTCGACGACGACGATGCCGGTGAACTTCGCGGGGTCGCTCGGCAGCCGCACGAGCATGCGGCTCTTGTAGGGAGCGGTCGCCCCGCTCGTCAGGTTCGTCGCCGTCCCGCCGTAGAAGAACTCGCGCTCGGTGTAGTCGTAGCCGTCGCCGCTCAGCGGGACGAGCGAGTGGTTCCACGGATAGCCGTGCGTCCCGCCCTCCACCGGCCCCTCCGCCGTCGGGTTCGGCACCTCGGCGGCCGCGACGCCGCCGCCGGCGCCGAGCACCGCGAAGCCCACGACCAATGACACCAAGATCCATCCCCGCACTGAAGGTCCGAACGGAGGAGCGTCGGGAAACTTGCGCCGGGCTCAAGTCGCCCGTAACGCGGCCGAACACCCCGGGTGCAGATCGTCAAGGCGGCGTCAGCGCCGCCATTTCGTGAGCCGCCCAGGCCACACGCGACCTGGGACTCCTTCAAAATCAGAACGATCTAGCCAGCGAGCCGGCCCCAGTGGCCGGCTCGACTGTTTTCCGGGGCCGCTACATCGAGTCGACGAGGCGCTTGGCCTCACCGAGGGGCATCCCGTCGTCGGCGAGCCTCTTGACCTCCTGGAGGCGGTCGCCGTTGCGCACCATGTCGAGGACCTCGGGCGGCACCATCGCCTCGCCCGGGATCTCGAACGGGACGCCGATCTTCTGTCCCGCCTGCATCAGCCAGTCCTCGATCCGCCGGATGCGCGCGAGGAGCACGTCGTCTTCGATCGCCATCCGGACGATGCTCTCACACCGCGCGCACACGCCTCCCCTACCACTCGTCCCATGCGGATCGCGCTCGCCAGCGGCGCCGTCCTCGGCGTCCTCAGCCGGATCGAGGAGACCACGGACGGCTTCTACCTCGCCATCAGCAGCAACGAGACCTGGCTGCTCACCGCGTTCGTGGTCGGGGCCCTGGCGAGGGACGTCGAGTGGGCCGCGCTGGCCGGGGCCGCGGCGCTGACCGCCGCCAACACCGGCTACTACGCGTGGATCGCCATCACCGAGCAGGCCACCGAGCTGCACGCCGTGGCCGGGCCCGTCGTGCCGTGGTACGCGCTGGGCGTCACGGGCGGGTGCGTGTTCGGCGTGGCGGGCGCGCTGGCGAGACTGCGCAGGTTCCCGCCGGCGGGCGTCAGTCCTCCGGGGCCGTGACCGTCGTGTCGGAGAGCTCGATCGCCGGGAGGTAGACCTGCCGGAGGTTCATCCCGCTGAGGACCGCCTGGTAGTAGGCGTTGATCACGACGGTGAGCCGGCCGCCGCCCTCGTAGCGCCCGACGTACTCCTCGCCCTGGTAGGCGATCAGGACGCCCCACGTCTCTTTCGAGTCGCCGCCGATGTGCTTGTCGGCGATGTCGTGGAAGCTGAGCGGGCCGCGCGTCGGGACGGTGAGCGTGACGTCGCCGAGGTTGTCGGACTTCCAGCTCTCCCCCGGCGGGATGACCTGGTTGCCGCCGGCGAACCCGATCCCGGCGTTCGAGTTGTTCTTGAGGCTGATCTGGTACATCGACGCTCCCTCGTTGTACTGAACGAGGGAGCATCCTAGAGCGGCGCGGGTTTACATCGCTCTCAGGGCTTGAAGAGGTACTTGATCGCCCCGTCCTGCTTCTTCTGGAACGTCTCGTAGGCCTGCGGCGCGTCGGTCAGCGGGACCTGGTGGGTGTGGAAGGTCTCGACGCCGAGCGGGTCGTCGTCGGTGAGCAGCGGCATGATGTCGTCGACCCAGTGCTTGACGTTCGCCTGGCCCATCCGGAACTGGATCTGCTTGTCGAACATGGTCAAGAGCGGGAGCGGGTCGGCCATGCCGCCGTAGACGCCGGAGAGCGAGATGGTCCCGCCGCGCCGCACGATGTCGATGGCGTTGTAGACCGCGTTCAGCTTGTCGATGCCGCCGGTCTTCATCACCTGCTCGCCGATCTTGTCGGGGAGGAAGCCGACCATTCGGTGGGCCAGCCCGGCGATCGGCGAGCCGTGGGCCTCCATGCCGACGGCGTCGATCACGCTGTCGGTGCCGCGGCCGTCGGTCATGGACTGGATGGCCTCGGCGAGGTCGTCCACCTCGCGCAGGTCGACGGTCTCCGCGCCGCGCTCGGAGACGCGCTGCAGGCGCTCGTCGACGAGGTCGACGCCGATCACGCGGTAGCCCTTGTGCAGGGCGATCCGGCACGACATGTCGCCGATCGGCCCGAGACCCAGGACGCAGACGCTCCCGCCGTCGGGCACGCTCGCGTACTCGACCGCCTGCCACGCCGTGGGCAGGACGTCGCTGAGGTAGACGAAGCGCTCGTCGGGCGGCCCCTCCGGCACCTTGATGTGCGTGTACTGCGCCTGCGGGACGCGGAGGTACTCGGCCTGGCCGCCGTCCTTGTCGCCGTAGAGCTTGGTGTAGCCGAAGAGCATCGCCCCCATCCCCTCCTCGCGGGTCTGGGTCGTCTCGCATTGCGTCTGCAGGCCCTGGTCGCACATGAAGCACGAGCCGCACGAGACCTGGAACGGCATGACGACGCGGTCGCCGGGCTTCAGGTTCGTGACGGCGGAGCCCACCTCCTCGACGATCCCCATCGGCTCGTGGCCGAGGACCATTCCCTCGCGGATGAACGGGCCGAGGACCTCGTAGAGATGGAGGTCCGAACCGCAGAGCGCGGTCGTCGTGATGCGGACGATCGCGTCGGTCGGCTCCTCGATCTTCGGATCGGGGACCTCGTCCACGCGGACGTCGCGCCTGCCATGCCACACAGCTGCCTTCATGACACGCCCTCATGCCCCGCGGGGCGCATCTCAACCGTCAGGTGGCACCGCGCGACCGCAGCATGGCCGTGACCTGCGCGGGTGGCACGGGGCGGGCGAGGTGGAAGCCCTGCGCGAGCGTGCAGCCGCCGTCGACGAGGAAGCGGCGCTGCTGCTCGTTCTCGACGCCCTCGGCGACGGCGGTCATGTCGAGCGCTAGCGCGAGGTCGAGCGCGGCGCGGACGAGGCGGCCGGCGCGGTCGTCGGTCGCGGCCGCGGTCATGAAGGTGCGGTCGATCTTCAGCAGGTCGACCTCGAGGTCGCGCAGCCGGGCCAGCGACGAGTAGCCGGCGCCGAAGTCGTCGATCGCGATCCGGACGCCCAGCGCGCGCAGCCGCTCGAGGACCGGCTCGACGCAGCCGGGCTCGCGCATGGCGACCGACTCGGTGACCTCGACGATGAGCGCCGAGGCGGGGACTCCGTGGCGCTCCACCGCCTGCTCGATCGTCTCCGCGAACGCGGGGTCGCGGAACTGCCGCGGCGAGACGTTGAAGCTGACCGGCACCTCGAAGCCGGCGGCGCGCCACGTCGCCGCCTGCGCGCAGCAGGCCTCGATTACCCAGTGGCCGATCGGCTCGATCAGCCCCGTGTACTCGGCGACGGGGATGAAGTCGAGCGGCGGGACGAGGCCGCGGTCGGGGTCGCGCCAGCGCAGCAGCGCCTCGACCGCGACGATCTCGCGCTCGTCGGGCGTCAGCCGGAAGATCGGCTGGAAGTGCAGCAGCAGCTCGCCGCGCTCGACCGCGCGCCGCAGCCTGCCCGTGATGAGGAGGCGCTCGAGGGCGTCGGCCGTCCCCCCGGCGTAGAAGAGGACGCGCACCCCGTCGCCGCGGCGCGCCTCGCGCATGGCGGCGTCGGCGTGACGCAGCAGGCCGTGCTCGTCGGCGGCATCGCCGGGCAGCACGCTCGCCCCCACCCTCGCCGTCAGCTCGAACTGGCGGCCGTCGACCTCGAGCGCGCTCTCGGCGGCCACGATCAGGTGGCCGGCGACGGTCTCGGCGAAGGGCGTGGGGTCGCCTTCGAGGTCGGCGAGCAGGACGGCCAGCTCACCGTCCGCGAGCGAGCCGACGATGGCGGTGTCGGGCAGCGCCTCGCGGACGCGCGCGGCCACCTCGGCGATCACCTGCTCGTACGCCTCGCGGCCGAGCCCGGCCGCGACGAGGTCGAGCCCGTCGAGCCCGGCGTGCAGGACGGCGACGGCCTTGTCGGCGGGCCTCGCCCGGGCCAGCGCGGCGCGGACGTGCTCGAGGAACAGGCCACGCGCCGGGAGGCCGGTCGCGGTGTCGAGCGACGGGTCGGTCCCGACGAGGGCGCCGTACGTGCGCCCGTCCGTCGTGGTGCTCACCTCGTGGAGCGCCTGCTTGTCCTCCTCCCAGGCGGTCGTGTCGGCGAGGTAGTCCTCGGGCGGGCGACCGAGCAGCTCGCGGGCGGCGGGGCTGACGTAGAGCAGGCGGCCGCGCTCCGCGACGAAGAGGACCGCCGGGACGCGGTCCGCGAGGTCGCGGAGTGGGTGCAGCGCCGGCTCGACCGAGAGGCCCCCCATTGCAGGACGTTTACCCCAGGGGATCGCAGCTGACGCCGAACGGCTCGACGCGCAGCGTCCCGCCCCGGATCACCGTGGAGATCGTGCCAGTGCAGCGCTCCGTGCGGTCGGTGTGCTCGGCGACGGTCTGGAGCGCCACCTTGTTCGCCCCGACGTCCTCGAGCTTCTCGAAGCGGATGCCGCGCAGCGAGGCGAAGTCGTCCTCGAACGAGGCGCGGCTTCCGCCGTACTCGCTGCGGAACCGCGGGCCGGAGAGGCGCCAGGCGACGCCGAAGTCGCCCTCGGCGAGGGCCGTGTAGAACTGCCGCACCGCCTCGGACGGGGTCTGCGGCCCGCGTGCCGGCGCGTCCTGCGCGCGCGACGTCGTCGCGGTGGGGCCGGTCTGGGCGCGGGAAGGGGATTCCGGGTCGTCGTCGCCCCCGCCGACCGCGAGGGCGACGAGCAGCCCGGCGATCGCGAGGATCGCGAGGAGGGCGAGCGGGACGAGGGCGGAGCGGCGGCGGCGAGGCGGGCGCGGCGCGGAGGGGCCCGGCGGCGGTGAGGCGCCGGGTGGCGGCGCTGTCGAGGGCGGCGCGGTGGGCTCGAGCGCGCGCTCGAGCTCCGCGGCGAGCTCCCCGGCGGACGACGGCCGGTCGGCCGGGTCCGTCGCCATCCCCCTCCGCAGCACGTCGCCCACGGCGGCGGGCAGGTCGGGCCTCACGTCGCGGACGTCCGGTGGCGGCTTGCCGAGCCGCGCGAACGCGGACGTGCCCTCGAAGGCGCGCCGCCCCGAGATCGCCTCGAAGGCGACCGAGGCGAGCGCGTAGACGTCGGCGGCCGCCGTGACGGGCTCGGGCTCGAACTGCTCCGGCGCCATGTACGCCACCGTCCCCAGCGCGCCGCCGGTCTTCGTGATCTTGGTGGAGTCGGCGGCGGTGGCGATCCCCAGGTCGGCGAGCTTGACCGCGCCGCCGGCGCCGAGCAGGACGTTGGCCGGCTTGACGTCGCGGTGCACGATCCCGCGCTCGTGCGCGTGGTCGAGCGCGTCGGCGACGCCCCGCACCACCTCGAGCGCCCGTCCGGTGTCCATCGGCCCGCGGCGCAGGGCGTCGGCGAGCGTCTCGCCCTCGACGTACTCCGTGACGAGCAGCAGCGCGTCGCCCTCGGGCAGCACGTCGTAGACGGTGACGAGGTGCGGGTGGCGCAGGCCCGCGCCGAGCCGCGCCTCGCGCATGATCCGCCGGCCGAGCTCGGACTCCGGCTCGGCGTGGACGGACTTCACGGCCACCTCGCGGCCGAGCGTCTCGTCGATCGCGAGGTGGACGGTCCCCATGCCTCCCGACCCGACGTGCCGGACGACTTTGTAGCGGCCCGCGAGCACCGTGCCGCTGCGATGCATCTACGTCGTCTCGGCGGGGAACTCGGACAGGACCCAGGCCGCGTCCAGCGGCTCGCGGCGGTACGAGCGGCCGTGGATGAGGACGTAGTCGCGGGTGCGCGGGTCCATCGGCAGCTGGCGCTCGACCGGGAACCACTCGTTGTGCTGCCCGATGAGCTCGTTGACGTCGTCGAACGACCACGTCCGCGCGATCTCGCGCCAGCGGCGGGCGAACTCGGCGCGGTCGCCCTGGAGCTCGGCCCGCAGCGACTCGTAGGCCTTCTGGAGGCGGCGGCGCTCGCGCGCGACCCCGAAGTCGATCTCCGCCAGCCGCTCCATCCAGCGCGGGCGGTGGCCGGCCTGGAGGTAGCCCTCGAGGGTGCGCTGGTACTGGCGGGCGTGGCGCGACAGCGCGCGGCCGCTGTCCTCGGGCTCGCGGTCTCGGTCCAGCAGGCGCTCGGCGGGCGATCGGGGGTCCGACACGGTTCGTAGGGTAGGGCCGGATGACGCCGACCCGTATCGCCGCCGCGCTCGCGCTCGCCGCCCTCGCCCTCGCCCCGGCGGTCGCGCCCGGTCAGGGCGGCAAGCCGCCGAAGGGGCCGAGGGGCACCGCGGCGCTCGGGCTCGAGATCCGCCAGCCGACGCTCGTCTTCGGCGGCACGGTGACGATCGACGGCCGCCTGACCGGCGTCACGCCCGACCAGGACGTCGTCGTCCGCCTCGAGGCCGACGACACGAAGCCCTACGGCGACCGCTACGAGGACACGGGGCTGACGACGCGCACCGCGGCGAGCGGCCGCTACTCGTTCACCCACAAGCCGGCGAGCAACACGCAGTACCGCGCGAGGGCGCAGGCCTCGCCGCCGGTCGCCAGCGACGCGCGCCTCGTGACGGTCCGCTACGCCGTCCGCTTCGGGGTGTCGGACCCGACGCCGCGCCGCGGCGCTCGTGTCCGCTTCCGCGGCTCGGTCGCGCCGGCCCACGACGGCGCGCGGGCGGTGATCCAGCGGCGCACCTCGACCGGCAGCTTCCGCACGGTCGCGCGCATGCGGCTGCGCGCGGCGGCCGGCGACGTCTCGCGCTACCGCCGCGCCGTGCGCATCCGCCGCGACGGCGTCTACCGGGTCAGGGTCCCGGGCGACGACGACCACGCCGAGGGCTTCAGTCGCACGCGCAGGATCGACGCCGGCGGGTAGCCCCGCCGTGTGCTGCCCGAGGGGCTGACCTACGTCGAGGACTTCGTCAGCGACGCCGAGGACCGCGCGCTGCTCGACGCGCTCGACGGCATCGAGCTCCGGACGCTGACGATGCGCGGCCAGACCGCGCGGCGGACCGTCCGCCACTTCGGCCTCGACTACGACTACGAGTCGGGCCAGCTCGTGCCCGCCGACCCGCTCCCGCCGCAGATGGAGGACCTCCGCGAGCGCTGCGCGGCGCTGATCGAGCGCGAGCCGGAGGACCTCGTGCAGATCCTCGTCTCGCGCTATCCGGAGGGCGCGGGGATCGGCTGGCACCGCGACGCGCCGATGTTCGGGTCGAGGATCGCGGGCGTCTCCCTGCTGGCCCCGTGCCGCATGCGCTTCCAGCGCACGGTCAAGGGCGAGCGCGAGACCGCCGCGATCGAGCTCGCGCCCCGCTCGGCGTACGTGCTGAGCGGCAAGGCGCGCTGGTCGTGGCAGCACTCGATCCCGGCGACGAAGGCGCTGCGCTACTCGATCACGTTCCGTACCCTTCGGCGCTCGTGAGGCACCTGCTGGAGATCGACGAGCACGACTGCGGCCTGACGTGGGTGGTCGACGAGCCCATGCAGCGCGCCTCGCACGCGCTCTACGACGACGGGCGCGTGTGGTTCGTCGATCCCGTCGACGACGACGTCGCCGTCGAGCGCGCGCTGAAGCTCGGCGAGCCCGCGGCGGTCATCCAGCTGCTCGACCGCCACCCGCGCGGGTGCGAGAAGCTCGCGGAGCGCTTCGGCGTGCCGCTGCTGCGCCTGCCGGAGTCGCTGCCGGCGACCCCGTTCGAGGTCGTCAAGGTCGTCGACGTCCCGCGCTGGCGCGAGAAGGCGCTGTGGTGGCCGGACCGCAAGGCGCTCGTCGTCGCCGAGGCGGTCGGGACGGGCCCGATGTTCGGCCTGCCGGCGGGCATCCACATCATGCTGCGGCTCAAGCCGCCCGGCGTGCTGCGCGACTACGACCCCGAGCACCTGCTGTGCGGGCACGGGTCGGCGCTGCACGGCGAGGACGCCAAGCCGTCCCTCGAGCACGCCTACCGGCGCTCGCGCGTGGACCTGCCGCGCACGCTGCTGCGGCTGCCGTTCGCGATGCGCTGATTCGCGAGTACCTTTCGCGTATGGGAGGCGACGAGCTCGCGGTCGTGTACGCGAACTCCGCGGCGTTCAGCCGGATGGACGTCGACGCGATGATGGACCTCTACGCGCCCGACGCGGTGGTCGTGGACCGGCGGCGCGTGAGCATGGGGACCTTTCGCGGCCACGACGAGCTGCGCCCGTACTACCTGAGCATCTTCCACTCGGCCTCCCAGCTCTTCGAGGACCTCACGGTCCTCGCGCATCGCGACGGGCTCGTCGTCACCGACTGCGAGATCCGCGGCAAGCTGGCCGACGCGCCGGCGCTGGCGCCGGAGGTCGTCGTCCCCTACGGGCTGCTCGTGCGCCTGCGCGACGGGAAGATCGCCGAGATCGAGCTGCACGAGGACGGGGCCGCCGCGCTGGAGGCGAGCGGGCTGCGGCAGGGGGATCAGGTTTAGGGGGATCCCCGAGGCGCGGGGGCCGATCCGGCGGCATGCTGCCTGCCATGCCCCGCCAGATCCTGACCATCGAGCTCGACGGCCTCACCGCCGGCGACTACCTCGCGCACGTGGCCGACCCCGAGCCCTCCGCGCTCGGCCGCGAGCTGCGCTCGGTCACCGTGCGCGGCGAGCCGCTCGGCACGACGGTCGAGGCCATCCTCGTGTGGGCGGGCCGCCCGCCCCACGCCTGTGCCGCCGCGACCGCCGCCGGCCTGCCGTTCGTCGCCGAGGCCGTCTCCATCGAGGCGCGCGAGATCGACGAGATCCCCGCCCCCGCCGCCCCCGCGCCGAAGCGGCGCGGGATCGCCGAGCGGATCGCCGCGAAGCTCGACGGGTTCGCCGATCGCGCCGCCGCGGAGCTGCGCGGTGTGCGCGCGGCGCCCGCGATGGCCGCGCAGGTCGACCTGCGCCGCTGGTAGCGGGCGCGCCCTGCGGCGCGTAGCGCGCCCGGCGGCGCGTAGCGCGCCCCGCGGCGCGTAGCGCGCGCCGCGGGTGGGCAGAGTCGCGGCGTGGCCCGGCGTCGCCTCGACCTCCCTCCCGCCCTGCGCGCGCTCGTCGACGTGGGCGTCGCGCTGGCGCGGCAGGCGCCCTCGTCGCGGATCGCGATCGTCCGCGCCGGCGAGGTCTTCGATCTCGCCGCCCTCCCTCCCGCGCTGCGCGAGGAGGTCGAGCGCGAGGTCGCGGCCGCGCGCGAGGCGGTGTGCGAGGAGCTGCGGCACAAGGA
>DASVRH010000259.1:0-6030 GCA_036388715.1 Solirubrobacteraceae bacterium
CCGTTGGGGGCCCCGATCGCGATCACGTCCTCGCCCGGTCGCGCCGGCCCGGGCGCGGCACGCAGCGCGGGAAGGGGCGCGTCGAGGCGCAGCCGCGCCACGTCGCTGTCCACGTCCAGCGCGACGACGTCCGCGCTGTGCCGGCGGTCGTTCTCGTCGACGACGTCGACACGGTCGGCTTCGCCGACGACATGGGCGTTCGTGAGGATCTCCTCGCCGCGGCCGAAGGCGAATCCGCTGCCGAGCCCGTCCCCCGTCTCGACCACGACGACGCTGCGCAGCGCGCGCGCCACGACGTCACCGCGGTCCGCGGCGAGGGCGTCGGGCGAGTAGGGAGAGAGGACGGCGGCTGCCATGACGAGCGCGGTGACCGCGGGGCGCCTCACGCCCCCGCCGGGTAGCCGGCGACGGACGCGGTCGCGGTCGCCCGCTCCGCGTAGGCGATCGAGGTGTGGCCGATCTGGATCACGTCGCCCGCGCGGAGCACGTGGCTCGCCACCGGCGTTCCGTTGATCAGCACCGCGGCGCCCTGCGCCGCGCTGATCACGCGATCGGCGCCGCGGTCGTGGATGTGCGCGTGCAGCTTCGCGACCGCGGGATCCTTGAGAAGGAAGATCTCGCAGTCCGGCGAGGAGCCGATGCGGGTGACCTCGTGGTAGAGGATGAACTCCGTGCCGGTCATCCCGCCGGCGACGATGCTCAACCACGCCTCGCGGCGGGCGGTCTCGACCGCCCGCGTCGCGAACGTGATCAGCACGCCGATGGCGAGCAGCCCGAGGATCCGCGACAGCGCCTCGGACCCCACCTCGGCGGCGGACAGCTGGAAGAACAGACCACCGGCGGCGCCGCCGATCGCCCCGCCGAGCGCGCCGTTGACGGCGCGCCTCTTCGAGCGGTCGACGAGGCCGATCGCCGCCCCGACTCCCGCCCCGAAGATGCCCCAGGCGAGCACGCGCGCGAGGTAGAACCGCGCGTCGTGGTCGGAGAGCTCGAACGACTCGTCGCCGAACGCGTCCTCGATGATGCTCTGGACGATCTCCAGGTAGATGACGCTGGCGAGGTAACCCGAGACGAAGCCCACGACGAACGCGGGGATGACCGCCGTGGCGAAGCGCCGGCCCGCTACGTCCCAGGCGCCGTGCACCGCGCGGTCGAAGGACAGCACCACGCCGGTGAACGCGACCGCGACGATCCCGACGTACACGCCGGCCTGGCGGTGGAGCGCCGACTCGCTCTCGGGGATCCCGTCCGCGATCCCCGTGACCTCGAGGAACGCCCAGCCCAGCAGCATCCCGAGGGCGGCGGCGATGAGGAACCCGTAGCGCGGGTCATCGACCCACCGCTCGACGCTCGGGGGCAACGTCACGGGACGCGCGACAGGCGAGGGCTGCGGCGCGGCGTGCCCACCGGTGCTCGGGTCGACGTGGAGCGGCGCGCGCGGCGTGATCCCGGGCAGGCCGGCCGCGCCCGGCGAAGGCGCGGGAGCGTGCGGCTGCAGCGGCGCGGTGGCCGCGGGCGCCGCGGGCTGGTCCGCGAAGTCGTCTTCGCTCAGAATGATCTTGGGACGGTCGGTCACGGCGTCTCCGGGTCGATCAGGTCCGCTTCAGGGCGACGACGAAGTCCCCGTCGCCGGCCTCCGGCTGCTCGGCGGGCGCGTCCGTCGTGCCGGGGAGCTGCGCCTTGGGCCGCAGCTCGATCTCGACGTCCGCGACGCCGAGGTCGACGTTGCCGATCGGGAACAGCCCGATCGGCTCGTTCTCCGACGCCCAGCGCGCGGCGATCGCGTCGAGGGGGCTGGCCGGGTTGTAGACGCGCCACTGGATCATGTCGCCGATCTTCGCGATCACGTCGACCAGGGTCGTCCCCGCCGCCCAGTAGTCGGCGATGCAGAAGTAGTCCCTGATGTTCGGATGGAAGATCGGAGCCAGCGGGACGACGTACGGCTTCTCCGCCGGATAGGCCCGAGGGAGCATGATCTCGACCTCGTGCTCCTCGCGGTAGTCGGGCTGTTCGCCGTTGAGGTACAGGCCGCGCAGGCGATAGGCGATGCGGTAGCTCTCCGGAGGGCGGCGGGTGCCGAGCGGCTCGACGCTGACGTGCGGGTGCCCGGAGAAGACCTCACGGACGTGGTCGTAGTCGGACTGGAGGCGACGGAGGCGAGGGTTCACGAGTGAGGATCCCGGAAGAGGTTCGGGAGCCCGCACCGCAGGCGGCTCCCGCTGCGGCCATCCTCGTCGCGTGGCTTGTCCCGCGCCAATCAATCATTCGTCCAGATTCCTTCAAGTCGCTCAAACCGGCGTGTGGCGACTGGTTGGATGCACCCGTGTCCCCCGCAGACTCCCCGCACGGCTCCGGCGGCGCCGGGCGGCGGCGCATCGAGATCGAGTTCCCGTCCGCAGACGTCGTCGAGGCCCAGTTCGACGACTTCGACGTGCGCCTGCGAGCGGGCGCCGGCGACGCCGAGCCGGAGGTCGTCGCACAGGGCGCCGCGGTGGTCGTCGACGGCAGGCGGGTGCCGGTTCCGCCCGACGGGCTCGTCGTCGGCGCGGGCGACGACGCGGACGTGCGCGTCGCCGGCCGGGGCACCGAGACGAGGGTCGAGGTGCGGCCGACCGAGGACGGGCACGCGCTGATCGCCACCGCGGGCGACGCCGTGTTCATCAATGGTGAGCGACTGCTCCGCGGCGAGCGACGGCCGCTCGGGCGGGGCGACGCGGTCGCGATCGGAGCGACCCTCCTGCACTACATCCCGGCGGGCGGCGGCCGCCTCCTGGCGCCGGTGGCGCCGGTCGACGCCGGGCGGTTCCGGACCAGCAAGCCGGAGTTCACGATCGGCCGGGCGGCCGAATGCGATCTGGTGCTCGATCATCCGACCGTCTCGCTGCGCCACGCCGTGGTCCGCGACCAGCGCGGCCAGGCGACGATCGAGGACGCGGGAGCGACGACCGGCGTGCGCGTCAACGGCGAGCTCGTCCGGCGCGCGCCGCTGCGCCCGGGCGACCAGATCGCGGTCGGGCCCTTCCGGATCGTCTTCGACGGCGAGGCCTTCGTGGACCGCCGCGCGCCGACGGGTCTGCCCGTTGTCGCCGTGGGCGTCCGCATCGACGTCGAGGACGGGGGCACCATCCTGCACCCGACGACTCTCCACCTGCGCCCCGGCGAGCTCGTGGCGATCATCGGCGAGTCGGGCGCCGGGAAGAGCACGCTCCTCAAGGCGCTCAGCGGCGTCCGGGAGCCCAGCGCGGGCGCCGTGATGGCCGGCGGCGAGGACGTGCGGACGCGCCTGACGGACGTCGGCTACGTCCCGCAGTTCGACACCGTCCACGGCGCGCTCACCGTTCGCGAGGTCCTCGACTACGCCGCGCAGCTGCGGCTCCCTCCCGACACCACGGAAGCCGAGCGCGCCGAGCGCGTGACGTCGGTGATCGAGCAGCTGGGGCTCGAGGAGCGCGCTGACGTGCGCGTCGAGCGGCTGTCCGGCGGGCAGCGCAAGCGCGTGGCGGTCGGCACCGAGCTGCTCCACAGCCCCGGCGCCCTGTTCCTCGACGAGCCCACGACCGGCCTCGACCCCGGTCTCGAGCGCCGGATGACGGAGCTGTTCCGGTCACTCAGCGACACCGGTCAGACCGTCGCGCTCGTCACCCACGCGACCGCGAGCCTCGGCCTGTGCGATCGCGTGATCGTGATGGCCCGCGGCGGGCACCTCTGCTACGACGGGCCGCCGGACGAGCTGCTCTCGACGTTCGGGGTCGACGACGACGGCGCCCTCTACGTACGGCTCGCCCAGGACGACCCGCGGGCCCTCGCCGCCGAGATCACGGGACGCAACGGGGGCCCGCCCCCGCCGTTGCCGCCGCTGCGCAGCCAGCGCGTGCGCCTCCCGGTGCAGCAGTCGCTGACCCGCCAGACGCAGGTCCTGGCGCGCCGGTACGCGACGCTGCTCGCTCGCGACCGCAAGCACCTCAAGAGCGCGCTGCTTCAGGTGCCGATCCTCGGCGTGCTCACGGCGCTGCTGTTCGAGTCCGGCGTGTTCTCGCGGCCGGAGGCGGCCGGCGGCGAGGCGTTCGCGCGCGAAGCCGCACAGGTCCTGTTCCTGATGGTCACGATCGCGATCTGGCTCGGCTCGATCAACGCGGCGCGCGAGATCGTCAAGGAGCGGAACGTCGTGGCCAGGGAGCTCGCCGTCGGCGTCGACGTCCGCGCGTACCTCGCGTCGAAGCTGGTCGTCCTGCTCACCTTCGCGACGATCCAGACGGGACTGTTCGCGGCGATCGTGCTCACGCTCCGGCCCGTGGACGGCGGCCCGTCGGCCTCGGCCGGTCTCCTCGCGGTGCTCGTCCTCTCCACCTGGGCGGCGGTGCTCCTAGGGCTCCTCGTGTCCGCGGCCGCACGCAGCGAGGATCAGGCCACCGGCGTGATCCCCCTGCTCCTCGCGCCGCAGCTGCTCTGCGGGGGCGCGATCGTCACGCTGCAGGAGATGTCGGGCGTCATGTCCGTGCTGTCCGCCCTCATCCCCGCCCGCTGGAGCTTCGCCGCGGCGGGCAGCTCACTCGACATGAACGAGCGGATCGCCGAGGACCAGGCCTTCGCCACCGCCAGCCGCTACGGCGACAGCTTCTTCGAACTGCCGTTCGCCGGGTTCGTCGGGATCATGATCCTGTTCGCGGTGGCGATGGCGGCTTCGATCGTGTACCTGCTCCGCCGGCCCGACGCCGACTGACGTGCGCCGCTCCTGGTGGCTCGCGGTGTTCGGCGCCTGCCTGCTCGCGGCCTGGACGGGTGCGCTCATCGGCGAGCTGCGGGGGGACGACCCCTCGCCCGCGCCGGAGCCGACGTCGGAGCAGCTGCCGGCGTCGACCACGACGACACCCGCGGCAGAGGAGCCGCGGACGCAGCGGGAGGCCGCGCCGGCGCCCGAGCCCGCGAGCTGGATCGACCGCGACGAGCTGCGCCGGCGCGTCCGGGCGGTGGGCGACGGCGACCAGGTCGGCGTCGTCGTCGCGCCGCTCCGGGGCGGCGAGGCACGCGCGGGGAACCTGCAGGTCGCGGAGGCATGGAGCACGATCAAGGTGCCGCTCGTCGTCGCCGCGTACCGGCTGGCCGACGAGGGCGGCATCGCGCGGGCCGAGGTCGACGGCCTCGCGGCGCGGGCGATCGGCAACTCGGACAACGCGGCGGCCGAGACGCTCTTCGCCGCGCTAGGGCGCGCGCGAGGCGGCAACGTCGGGGCGGCCGGCGCGATCGAGGACGTGCTGCGAGAGGGCGGCGACGACCGCACCGCCGTCAACAGCCGGCGCACCCGGCCCGAGTTCTCCATCTACGGGCAGACGTCGTGGTCGCTCGAGGCGGGCGTCGCGTTCTTCCGAGGCCTGGCGCGCCAGTGCGTGACCCCGCGCGCGGCCGCGCTCCGCACGTTGAGCCTCATGCGGGGCGTCGCGCCCGACCAGCGCTGGGGCATCGGGCGCGCGCCGTTCGGATCGGCCGCCGAAGTCGCGTTGAAGGGCGGATGGGGCCCCGGCCCCGACGGGCGCTACGTGGTCCGCCAGTTCGGCGTCGTGCGCTCGGGCGCGCGCGGACTCGTCGTGGGCCTGATGGCGCGGCCCGCCGGGGGCACGTTCGAGGAGGGCGTCCGCCTCGTCGACGCGCTCGCGAAGGCTGTCGCGCGCTCCACCGACCTCGCGGCCACGGCGACGACGAGGCGCTGCGAGCGCTGAGCATGATCTGAGCGCCCTGATGCACCCCACTTCGGTAGATCTCTCAACGAATGTTGGATTGTCGGCATGACACCGGCCCACGGATGCTGGCCCCGTGCCTCCGATGCCCCCTAGTCGGGAGGCGACCGCCGGCGACGCCGGCCGGTCGTGCCCCTACTGCCGCTTCCCGCTGAAGGAGGGCGCGCAGGTACGCGACTGCCCCACCTGCGGCGCGGCGCACCACGACGACTGCTGGTCGGACAACGGCGGCTGCAGCGTCGTCGGCTGCGCGGGGGGACCGGACGCCCCGGGCGCCGGACGACCGCCCGCGGGCGCG
>DASVRH010000260.1:0-4552 GCA_036388715.1 Solirubrobacteraceae bacterium
TCCCGCCCGAAGGGAGCCGTCCGATTGGGGCGGATCTCCCCGCATATTGAACATTCGAGGCTGGACGTGCGCGCCGAGAGGGCGATGCACGGACGGAAACGAGGCCGCATGGATTTCGAAGGCCGCGCCGTCGCCACGGCGCATTTCGCAGAGCCGGCGACGGTCGCGGCGATCGGGACGGTTCGCCGCCGGGTCATCGCCTTCGCCGAGGAGCACGGCATGGCGTACGCGCAGCGGCTTCCCGTCGCCGCCGCCCTCTCCGAGGCGGTCACCAATGCGGTCCGGCACGCGTACCCGGCGCACGAGACCGGCGACGTCGTCGTCGACGTCGCCACCGACGGCGAGTCGCTGACCGTCCGCGTCGCCGATCGCGGGCCCGGCGGCGAGACGGCGCGCCCGGGTCTGGGCGTGCAGCTCATGACCAAGCTCGCCGACCGGCTCGAGCTCGCGGCCGGCGGCGACGGCATCGGCACCGTGGCGCTCATGGAGTTCGCGATGGGCGTGGAAGAACCACACGCCGCGCCACGCGGCAGGTAGACTGGTGACCGCCGATCGGGTTCGCAGCCGGATCGGCCCGGCCTCGCCGGACGGACCAGCGGCGCCAGACGCCTCGGCTGGGACGACCGTTTGACTTCCGTCCGTCCCCGAGAGGCCATCCATGACCCGCGCCGCAGGACAGGGAGGCGCACGCCCTGTCCGCCGATGACGAGCAGCAGCAGCCGACCAACGCGGAAGCGCGGGCGGGCATCCTCATGGAGGTCTCGAACACGATGGTGCACCTCTACAAGGAGCAGTTCGGGCGCGGGCCGACCAAGGCGCGGACGCACTGGGCCGGCCCCGACGCGATGGTCTGCATCCTCGAGGACACCCTGACGCCGGCCGAGCGCAACCTGGTGAGAATGGGCGAGCACCAGCGGCTGCGCGACCTGCGGATGTTCTTCCAGTACGCGAGCGTTCGCGAGTTCTGCACGCCCGTCGAGGCGATCACCGGGCGCAAGGTCCGCTCGTTCCACTCGAGCATCGACACCGAGGTCGACGGCATGGCCATCGAGACCTTCGTCTTCTACGCCGACGGCCAGCACGGCCCCTCGCGCATCGAGTTCGCCGAGGTCTAGGCCGCGCGGGGCCGCCGAGGACGGCCGAGCGGCCGTCGGGGCTTCGACCGAACGTCGAATCGCGCGACCCGGATCTCCGACCGGGGGCCAAGGAAGAGACCGCGTGGGCCGGGCACGCTTGAGCCATGTCAAGTCCGGCCATCGCCGTTCCGCCGGGCGCGTCTCGCGCCGGGGAGACCCGGGGCGGCTTCTGGGAGGAGGCACACGACGGGTCCGGCACGCCGCGCGCGCACTATGCGGCGGTGCTCGCCGAGCTGGCGGAACGCGATCTCGCCGAGCTGGCGGGATCGCTGGCCCGCAGCGCAGAGGCCGGCGGCGTGGCCTTCCGCGGCGCCGCCGGCCTCTCGCCCTTCCGATTCGACGCCGTGCCGCGCATCATCCCCGCCGACGAGTGGCAGCGCCTGGCGGCGGGACTCGCCCAGCGCGTTCGCGCGCTCGACCGCTTCGTCGCCGACGCGTACGGTGCCCGCGAGATCTGCGCGGCGGGGATCATCCCGCAGCGCGTGCTCGACGGCTGCGACCACTTCGACCGCGCCGTGCTCGACCTGCCCGCGCCGCGGGCACGCATCCCGGTGGCGGGCCTCGACGTCGTCCGCGACGCCGACGGCGAATACCGGGTCCTCGAAGACAATGTGCGCACGCCGTCAGGCCTTGCGTACGCCGTCGCCGCGCGCGAGACGGTCGACCTCCACCTTCCTGGACACCTCGCGGACGACCGGCGCGAGATCCACGACGGGTTCGCGCTGCTCATGTACGCGCTGCGCGCGGCCAGCCCTCGCGAGAGCGACTCGCCTTCGGTCGTCCTGCTCTCCGACGGCCCCGCGAGCAGCGCCTGGTACGAGCACGAGCGCCTGGCGCGCGAGCTCCGAGTCCCGGTCGTGACGCTCGGGCAGCTCGAGGTCTCGCGCGGCCGCTTGCACGCGCGGGTCTCCGAGCGCCGCGCGCCCGTCGACGTCGTCTACCGCCGAACCGACGAGGATCGGCTGTCCGATCCGTCCGGGCGGCTGACGCCGGTCGGTCGCGCGCTCATCGAGCCGCTGCGCCGCGGGACCGTCGCGTGCGTGAACGCCTTCGGCGCCGGGGTCGCGGACGACAAGCTCGTCCACGCCTACGTCGAGGACATGGTGCGCTTCTACCTGGGCGAGGAGCCGCTACTGCGGAGCGTGCCGACGTACGATCTCGCCGCCCCGGACGTGCGGGCGGGCGTTCTGTCGCGCCTGGAGGAGGTCGTGATCAAGCCGCGCACCGGCCACGGGGGCAACGGCGTCGTCATCGGGCCGCGCGCGACGGCGCAGGAGCGGGCGAGGACCGCCGTCTCCGTCGGGCGCGCGCCGCACCGCTACGTCGCCCAGGAGACCGTCGCCCTGTCGCGCCATCCGACGATCGTCGGAGCCGCGCTCGAGCCGCGCCACGTCGACCTGCGGCCGTTCGTCTTCCTCGCCGGGGAACGCGCCTCCGTCCTGCCGGGCGGCCTGACCCGCTTCGCGGCGCGTCGGGGATCGCTGGTGGTCAACAGCTCGCAGGACGGAGGAGGGAAGGACACGTGGGTCCTGCGCTGATCGGCGTGACGTCGTCGGAGTTCCGGAACGCCGGCGAGCACCACCAGACACCCGAGGGCGAGCCGCCCCGGCGTGAGATGGCGCTCGGCGTCGTCTACGCCGACGCCGTCGCGAAGGCCGGCGGGCTGCCGGTCATCCTGAGCCCGCGGGCGGCGGGCACGGCCGGCGCGATCGACGCACTCATCGACCGCCTCGACGGCCTGTGCCTGAGCGGCGGCCCCGATCTGCACCCGTCGACCTATGGCGCCGAGCCGGCGCCGGAACTGGGGCCGACGGAGCCGGCGGCGGACGCGTTCGAGCTGGCCCTCGCGCGCAGCGCCGCCGCGCGCGGGACGCCGGTGCTGGGCATCTGCCGCGGTATGCAGGTGATGAACGTCGCCGCCGGCGGCACGCTGCGCCAGCATGTGGGCGACCATCGCCAGACCTGTCCGGGCGACCGGACGGTCCACCGGGTCGACGTCATGCGCGGTACCCGGCTCGGCCTGCTCGTGAAGCAGCGCACGGTCGACGTCAACTCCTTCCATCACCAGGCGCCCGACGTCATCGGCCGCGGCCTGCGGACTTCCGCGCGCTCGCCGGACGGTGTGGTCGAGGGGCTCGAGGATCCGGCCGCGACATTCCACGTCGGCGTGCAGTGGCACGCGGAATGCCTCGTCGAGCGGTGGGAGCATCTGTCGCTGTTCGTCGGGCTCGTGCAGGCGTCCGCGCGCCGCGCGTTGAGGGCGGCATGACGCTGCCGGAGTGGGCCGAGTGGCGGGCCGACCCCGGCCTGCCGCCCTACACCGTCGGGCTCGAGGAGGAGGTCATGCTCCTCGACCCCCGGAGCCTCGCGCTCGAGCACCGCATCGACGACGTGCTCGTCGAGCTCTCACCGTGGCTGGCGGCGCACGTCGGCGCCGAGACGCACGGCTGCACGCTCGAGCTGGCGACCGGCGTCGGCGAGACCGTCGGCGACGCCGTCGCCGAGCTGGCCGCGCTTCGAGCGCGGCTGCGCAGCGAGCTGCGTCCGCTCGGTCTGTGCGCGGCGGTCGCCGGCACGCACCCCACCGCGGTGTGGCACGACATCCGCGTGAGCGCGGGCGCCCGCTACCAGCTGCTCTCGGAGTCGCTGCGCGAGCTCGCCCGCCGCGAGCCGACGTTCGCGCTCCACGTGCACGTCGGGCTCCCGGACGCCGAGACCGCGATCCGCGTCGCCGACCGCCTGCGCGCCCACCTGCCGACCTTCCTCGCGCTGTCGGCCAACTCGCCCTTCTGGCAGGGCCGCGACAGCGGGATGGCCTCCGTCCGCACGCCCCTCTTCCAGGCCTTTCCGCGCGTCGGGATCCCCCGCCGCTTCGGGACCTACGCGCGCTACGTCGAGGCGATCGACGTCCTGCTGCGCGCCGGCGCGTTCCCCGAGCCGACGTTCGTCTGGTGGGACGTCCGCCTCCAACCCCGCTTCGGGACCGTCGAGGTGAGAATCGCCGACGCCCAGACCCGCGTGGAGGACACGGCGGCGATCGTCGCGCTCGTGCAGGCCGCGGCAAAGCTCGAGGCCGAGGAGGAGTTCGCACCCGAGCGCCTGCTGGCCGCCGACGAGGTCCTGGCCGAGAACCGATTCCTCGCCGCCCGCGACGGCATGACCGCCCGCTTCGTCGACCCCGTGGCTGATCGGCTCGTGCCGGCCCGCGACGTCCTCGCGGCGTTGATCGAGGCGGCGATGCCGCACGCACACGAGCTGGGCTCGACGTTCGGACTCGATGCCGCGGCGGCGCTGGCCGAGGGGCCGGGGGCCGCGCGGCAGCGTGCGGTCGCCGCGCGCGACGGCGACCTCGCCGGAGTCCTCGGCGCTCTCGTCGCGGGCTTCTCCGCGCCCCGACATGGCGCGAGCAACGGGTA
>DASVRH010000261.1:0-1699 GCA_036388715.1 Solirubrobacteraceae bacterium
GCGGGCCGCCCCGCCGACCTCCGCGACCAGCGTGCGCCTGCCCTCCGCGGCCGCCGCGAGGGCGATGGCGGCGGCCACTGTCGTCTTGCCGACACCGCCCTTCCCGGTGACGAAGACCATCTGGCGGTCGAGGAGCGACACGTGAGCGGGCACACTAGGCGAATGGAGAGAGGGCTACGGTCGGCCTACGCACGGTGCGCGCGGATGCAGCTGCGCCACGACCCCACGTTCTACTGGGCCACGCGGCGCCTGCCGTCCGAGGTCCGGCCGGCCGTCCATGCGGTGTACGGCTACGTGCGCTCGGCGGACGAGCTGGTCGACGGGCCGGGCCGCGCCGAGGAGCCGCAGCGCCGCCGCGAGCAGCTCGACGCCTGGGAGCGCGCGCTCGACGAGGGCCGCGCGCGCGGCGGCTCGGACGACCCGGTGATCGCGGCGCTCGTCGACGCCGCGTCGCGCCACGACCTCCCGCTCGACGAGCTGCGCGTCTACATGCGCTCGATGCGCGTGGACTGCGATCGTGTCCGCATCGCCACCCGCGACGAGCTCGACGCCTACATGGACGGCAGCGCCGCCGCCGTCGGCCGGATCATGGCCCCGCTGCTCGGCGCGCCCGAGCGGGGGGAGGAGGTCGCTCGCCTCGGCGTCGCGTTCCAGCTGACGAACTTCATCCGCGACGTGCGCGAGGACTGGGCGATGGACCGCGTCTACCTGCCGGGGCTGCCCGAGCAGGACCTGGCCCGGCGCGAGCCGAGCGACGACGTCCGCGGCCGCGTGGCGGCCGAGGTCGAGCGGGCGCGCGAGCTCTTCGCGGCGACCGAGGAGGTCCCGGAGGCGTGCGACCCCGCCGTGCGCAAGGGCATGCGGATGGCGCGGTCGGTGTACGGGCACGTCCTCGACCGCGTGGAGCGCATGGGCTTCGACGTCGTCGGCCGCCGCGCCGACCTCGCGCCGTGGGAGATCGCCCGGGCGGTGCTGCGCGCGTGACCGTCCGCAGCACGAAGCGCGGCAGCGAGCGGACCTCGCTGGAGGGCGAGCGCGCCGACGTGCTCGTCTGCGGCGCCTCGTTCGCCGGCCTCGCCGTCGCGCGCGAGCTGGCGGGGAGCGGCGCCGACGTCCTCGTCGTCGACCGCTACGACGTCGGCGAGCGCGCCACCAGCGCCTGCGCCGCGCCGACGCCGTGGCTGCACGCGATGGGGGTGGAGGGGGCGATCCGCCAGGAGCTGCCGTACATGCGCTTCACCACGCCGCACGGCAGCGTCCGCTACCGGCTGCCGTGGAGCTGGTCGGCCTTCGACTACCGGCGCCTCTGCGAGCTGCTGCACGCTCAGGGCGACTCCCGCTTCGACACGGCGAAGGTCGAGCGCCGGACCGAGGCCGGGGTGATGACCGACCGCGGCGAGATCGCCGCGCCGCTCGTCGTCGACGCCCTGGGCTGGAAGCGGGTGCTCGGCGGGATCTTCCAGCCGCCCGAGGCGCCGCTCAGCCGCGGCCTGGAGGTCCACCCGCCGCACGACTCGAGCGGCGACGAGCTGCACTGCTGGATCGACCGGTCGGTCGTGCGGCGCGGGTACGGCTGGCACGTCCCGGCGGGCGCGGAGGTTCGCATCGGCGTCGGCTCCTACGACCCGCGCCGGCACGTCAAGGAGGCGACGGTGGCGCTCGGCGAGCGCGAGGCCGGCGCGGCCGTGCGCTTCCAGGG
>DASVRH010000262.1:0-4567 GCA_036388715.1 Solirubrobacteraceae bacterium
TCTCCGCCTACGACCAGAACATGGGCGAGCTGGCGCTGGCCGGCGCCAACGACCCGTGGACTGCGGTCGCCGGCGCGAACATCACGCTCCCCCGTGCCGGGCGCCTCGTCGTCAACGCGACCACGAACGTCGTCAACAAGAGCACGACGGCGACGGAGAGCGCGAACGTCATCTGCCGCGTCTGGGTCGGCAAGCCGGACGGCGACGCCGCGACGTACCTCGGCAACGGCGCCATCGAGACCGTCGCGCCCGTGACCGACCCCGACCTCACCGGCACCTACGCGTCCATGGCGCTCACGGTCAAGAGCGAGCCGCTCGCCGCCGGGACCTGGCGGGTCGAGGAGCACTGCTACCGCTTCGTCGGCTCGCCCGCGGTGAGCAGCTCGAACAGCTTCCTGACCGTCGTCGCGACCGACGCCTAGGTCGTCCCGATTCTCCGCTACTCTGCTCGGACCAGAGAGAGGAGGTGGTCCGTATCGGTAGTGACAGTTCTTACGGGACCCTGGAGGTGCCCGGCCGCTAGGTCGGACGCTGGACTCGCTTAGCGAATCCAACCCGGGACACCCCCGAGCAGGATGCCGGTCTTCGTCCCTCCGGCCTCGAACAGTCTCAGCTCGGGATCAAGTCCAGTGAAGGTGTGCGGAGGGCGTCGGGTGACCGGCGCCCTTCGTCGTTCCCGGGTGCGTTTGGAGATGGCGCATTGGCGGTATCCGCCTTTAGCGTGGAGCAGAGCGCCGCACCTCCGCGCCCCGAGCTGCCGCCGGAGATCCTCAACCCGCCGCAGGACCGGCGGTTCAAGTCCCCGGCCGGCCGCGCGCGGGCGGTCGTCGTCACGTTCTACGTGGTCATCGCGGCGTCGCTCTACGGGATCTTCGCCGACGTCTACGGCCTGCGGGCGGTGAACGCCGGCCTCGACGACAAGCCCGACGCGGACGCGATGCTCCGCACCAGCGACACGCTCGACATCGTCGCCGGCCTCGCCTACACGCTGCCGGTGCTGGTCCTGATCGTCCTCTTCCTCATGTGGTTCGCCCGCGCGTACGGCAACCTGCCGGCGCTCGGCATCGGCATGCCGCCGCGCAGCACGGGCTGGGCGGTCGGCTCGTGGTTCGTCCCCTTCGTCGCCTGGGTCGTGCCGCTCTTCTCGGCGAACGACATCTGGCGCTCGGGCGACACCGAGGCCCCGCCGTCGGAGCCCTGGTACGACCGGCCGGTCTCGTGGATCGTCGGCGCGTGGTGGGCGGCGTGGGTCGTCACCTCGTTCCTCGGCAACATCGTCGGGCGCGCCTGGTGGGGCACCGCGACCGAGCTCGAGGAGTACAAGACCGCCTACACGCTCGACCTCGTCTCGCTGAGCACCGACATCGTCGCGGCGCTGCTCGCGATCGCGTTCGTCCGCCGGGCGACCGCGCGCCAGCAGGCCCGCGCCGAGCAGATCGAGCGCGAGGGCATCAAGGAGCCGCCGCCGCGGCCGCCCGCCGAGTTCACGACGGCGCCGGCCTGGAAGCCGGCCGACGAGCTCGGCAGCGCCTAAGCGGCGGAGGCCGCGACTTCCGCCGGCGGCCCGGTGCTGTCGCCGGGCAGCCACTGCTTCCACGCCGTCGGGATCGTCGGGCTGGCGACGTGGATGAAGACGTGCGGGTTGGGCGCGCGCGGCGCGTGGCGCGGGACCATGTTCGCCTGCGCGGGGAGCAGGTCGCCCTTGCGCCGGTTGCACGGTGCGCACGACGCGACGATGTTCTCCCACGTGGACCCGCCGCCCTTCGACCGCGGGATGACGTGGTCGACGGTCAGGTTCGAGCGCGACCCGCAGTACTGGCACGTCCAGCCGTCGCGGGCGAACACGGCGCGGCGCGTGATCTTGCGCCGGTGCGTGTCGCGCGGGACGTTCACGTAGGTCACCAGGCGGATGACCATCGGGCGCGGCAGCGTCGTGTGCTCGGAGCGCAGCGACCACTTCGCGCGCTCGACGAGCTCGGCCTTCTGCTTGAGGAGCAGGACCGTCGCGCGGCGCACCGTGCAGACGTTGATCGGCTCGTACGTCGCGTTGAGGACCAGCACCCGGCCAGCGTCACGTTCGCGCCGCGGGTGCTGTTGCGGCGGCGCGAACCCCGGAGAGCCTGGTGGGGTGCTGGCGCGCATGGCCGCGCCGAAGGATAGCCAGAGGTGCGGCTCCCCTACCCCACCGGATAGGTCCCGAGGACTCGAACCTCGTCGCAGTGGGCGCGGAGTCCCGCGATCGCGGCGCCGACGCGTTCGCCCGTCGCGGGGCCCTCCAGATCGACGAAGAAGAGGTACTGGCCGAGGCGCTCCTTGTTCGGGCGCGACTCGATCCTCGTCAGATTCACGCCGCGGAAGGCGAACTCCGACAGGCAGCGCACGAGCCAGCCGGAGTCCCGCGCGCCGGCGCCCCAGAAGACGAGCGACGTCTTCGCCGGCGCCTCGGCGACCGTCCCCTCAGGGGCCAGCCACACGAACCGCGTCTCGTTGCCGGCCCGCCCCTCGAGGCCGTCGCGCAGCACGACGCAGCCGTACAGCTCGGCGGCGCGCGGCGTCCCGATCGCCGCCCAGGGCTCCGCGCGGGCGGCGGTCTCGAGCACGGCCTCGGCGGTCGAGCTCCACGCCATCGCGGTCGCCCACGGCAGCTCGCTGCGCAGGAACGGCGCGCACTGCGCGAGCGCCTGCGGGTGCGAGACGACCGTGGTGATGCGCTCGAGCGGGAGGTCGGTCTTCGCGATCAGCGCGTGGGAGATCGGTCGCACCACCTCACGCACGATCGTCACCGGCGCCGTGGCCAGCGCGTCGAGCGTGGCGTCGACCGAGCCCTCCGCCGCGCTCTCGATCGGCACGACGCCCCGCTCCGCCGTCCCCTCCTCCACCGCGCGCACGACGGCGTCGACGGTCGGCATCGGCACGGCCTCGACATCGGGCGGCGCGGTCGCGAGCAGCGCCTCCTCGCTGAAGGTTCCCTGCGGGCCGAGGTACGCCGCCCTCATGGGGCGGGCGCGGGGGCCTCGGCGCTGAGCGCGATGCGCACGGCCTCCTCCTCCTCGGGCGCGAGCTCGATCTCGCCCCGGCCCTCGAGGACCTGCTTGCCGTAGACGCGGGCCTGGTCGCGATGGTGGATCGAGGTGACGACGATCCCCGAGCCGTGCGCGTCGAGCAGCGCGATCGACATCGACTGGCGACCCGACATCTCGTTGTAGGCGTCGTAGCGGACGAGCGAGCGGTAGGCGATCGCCCCGTCGAGCCGCGCCTCGACGTCGGCGAGCCGCTCGTCGATCGTGCCGTGCACGAGGTCGACGTGGTCGCGCAGGTTCCGGAACGCCTCGTCGAGCTCGGCGGCGTGGGTCACCAGGTCGCGGCTGCCCAGCTCGCCGAGCACCGCGGTCTGGGCGGCGCGCAGCCGGCGCAGCTGGACGGTGACGGCGATCGCCCAGATCAGCGCGACGAGGGCGAGGCCCGCCGCGGCGAGCGCGACGACGCCCGTGGTGCTCGAGAGGTCGTCCACTACAGGCGGACGCTACCGAGTGAAGATCGCCGTGTAGCTCTGGACGTTGTTGTCGGTCTTCTTCTCGCCCGGCACCTTGCCGACCTCGACCTCGATGGTCACCGGCGTGCCGATGGGCGGGGCCTGGGCGAGCGGGATCGAGACCTCGGCGTTCGCGCCCGCCTTCGTCTGGTCGACGCGCTTGCGTGCGCTGAGCCGCTCGCCGTCGCCCTCGATCCGGACCGCGACGTTCACGTCGGCCTCGTCGTTCTCGCCCTGGTTCTGGAAGGTCACCGCGAACGTGACGTTCGAGCCGGCGGGGATGCGGTTGGCGGTCTGCCCGGGCTGGAGCGTGACGTCGCCCGCCGCGACGCTCACGAGGCCGTGCCCGTGCAGGCCGGGCGCGACCTCGCCGGTGTCGCGCGTGTTGCCGCCGCCCTCCGCCCCGAGGCGGTCGGCGACGAAGTTCGCGTCGAGCCAGTCGAGGCTCGGGAGGAACTGGCTGTCCTGCGTGTCGGCGCCCTCGCCGCCGATCTCCTTCTCGTCGAGCGCCTCCTGGATGAGCGGGAGCACGCGCGCGTCGTAGACGACGTCGGAGGCGAGGAACTGCTGCATCTGCGCGGCGATCTGGTCGACGGCCTCGGCGGACTCGTCGGTCTGCTCCGCGGCGGTGGCCGTGCTGATCTCCGCGGCGATCTTGCCGAGCGCCGCCTGGCGCATGTCGAGGACGAGCAGCAGGTTGCGGTGCGCGGCCTCCATGTCGCCGGGCACGTCGAGGCCCTCGGCCTCGTCGACGTGACCGCCCGCCGCGCCGCGCAGCTCGCTGATGCGCCGCTCGAGCTCGATCGGGTCGCCCCCGGCGCCGAGCAGGCCGAAGAACTCCGCCCCGACCTCCTCGTCGGACTTGCGGACGAGGTCGGCCGTGTCGCGGTTGTAGTCCTTCAGCGCGTTCTCGGCGCGGCTGTCGAGGCAGCCGTCGATGAGCACGAAGAGCAGGACGGCGACGACGAACGCGACGAGCCCGGCGACGATCCGCCGGTTGCGGACGGCATCGGAGTCAGGCCCGCCGCCGCGGCC
>DASVRH010000263.1:0-2034 GCA_036388715.1 Solirubrobacteraceae bacterium
GTCGCGGCCTGGCGGTCCGGTTTCGCCCGCGCGGCGGCTCGCGCGTCGGCGTCGACGTCTTCCAGTCCTCGATCGGCAGGAAGGTCGTGCGGGCCCGGCTCGTCGCGCGCTTCCGCGGCCGGACGCGCTCCTTCGACTGGGACGGGAAGTCGAACCTCGACGGGCGCCGCGTGCGCAACGGCTACCTCTTCGTCCGCTTCCGCGCGCGCAACGGCTCGGGGACGGACACGAAGCGCAGCGCGCTGGTCCGCCGCCGCGGGCGCTTCGCCGCGCGGCCGTCGTTCGCCACCGCCGACCGCTGCTCGACGCTGGCGTCGTTCAAGCTCCTGCGGCCCGTCTTCGGCGGGCGCAACAAGCGCTCGATCGGCGTGAGCTACCGCGTCGGCGCCGTGGCGCGCGTGACGCTCGAGGCGATCGCCAAGGGCCGGACGGTCGCCCGCTTCGACCAGGGGTTCCGCGAGCCCGGCCGGACGTTCCGGCTCGTCGTGCCGGCGCGGCGCTTCGCGCGCGGCAACGTGACGTTCCGCCTGCGCGTCGAGCGCGAGGGCGCGCGACCGATCGTCACGCGCCTGGTCGCGCGGAAGGTGTAGCGGGCGGCCTAGGCCGCGGTGGGAAGGGCGAGCGGCTCGGTCTGCGGGCCGCAGCCCTCGACCGCGTCGAGGATCGCGTCGGAGGTCTCGGGCATCAGCCGCTCGTTGGCGACGAGGCGGTCCATCGTCTCGTCGAGCCGGCTCAGGGCGGCCTTCGCCTCGGGGTCCGAGGCGACGTCGGTGCTGAAGAGCAGCGCGTCGGCGGCCTCGCGGACCGCCTGCTGCTCGTCGGCGTGGAGCTTGGCGGGGCCGAGCTCCTCGATGAGGCTCATCACGCGCCCGTAGGCGCGGGCACGGTTCGTGGTCATGTCCCTGTTAACGGCAGGTCGGCGCGGAAGTTGCACCGTCAATCAGTGCGGTCCGTCACTACTCTCGCCGCGTGGCCGAGAACATCGATGTCTGCGCCCTCGAAGAGCTGCCTCCTGGCGCGATCAAACGCGTCGAGTGGGAGGACCTCGAGCTGATGGTCGTCAACTGCGAGGGCGCCCTGCTGGCCATGGAGGACCGCTGCTCGCACGACAACGGCGACCTGGCCGACGGCGAGCTCGACCCCTCCCGCTGCGCCATCGAGTGCCCCCGCCACGGCTCGTGGTTCGACCTGCGCAGCGGCAAGCCGCTGAACCTCCCGGCCTACGTGCCCGTCGAGACGTTCCCGGTCACGGTCGAGGACGGAAGGGTCCGGGTAGCCGTGGAGTAGAATTCAGACTCCGCCAGTCGGTATTGGAGACGAAGCGCACAACATGGCCACCCCAGAGACGATCGCCGAGCAGGAAGCCCTCCAGGGCATCAACAGCGACTACACCGAGCGCTACGGCTTCTCGGACGCCGAGAACTACCTCTACAAGGCGCCGAAGGGCATCAACGAGGAGATCGTCCGCAAGATCTCCGAGTTCAAGAACGAGCCCCAGTGGATGCTCGACTTCCGGCTCAAGTCGCTGGCCCACTTCCTCGCCCGCCCGATGCCGACGTGGGGCTCCCCGATGCTCGCCGAGGTGGACTTCGACGACATCCACTACTTCGTCCGCGCCTCCGAGCGCGCCGAGCGCTCGTGGGACGACGTCCCCGAGGACGTCAAGAAGACCTTCGACCGCCTCGGCATCCCGGAGGCGGAGCGCAAGTTCCTGGCCGGCGTGGGCGCGCAGTACGAGTCCGAGAGCGTGTACCACCAGGTCAACGAGCAGCTCGAGGCCCAGGGCGTCGTGTTCATGGACATGGACACGGCCCTGCGCGAGCACGAGGACCTCGTCCGCGAGTACATCGGCACGCTCATCCCGCCGAACGACAACAAGCTCGCCGCGCTGAACAGCGCCGTGTGGTCGGGCGGCTCGTTCGTCTACGTCCCGCCGGGCGTCAGCGTCGAGATGCCGCTCCAGGCCTACTTCCGCATCAACACGGAGAACATGGGCCAGTTCGAGCGGACGATCATCATCGCCGACGAGGGCTC
>DASVRH010000264.1:0-24010 GCA_036388715.1 Solirubrobacteraceae bacterium
CATCTACACGACGGACTCGTGCCCGCACCCGACGGGCCTGCCCCGCATCGACCTCCGCGGGCTGCCGTTGCGCGCGAAGGACGGCAGGCGCGTCGACAACACCGGCCGCGTCGTCGATCGCGAGGGCTACCCGCTCGACGAGCGCGGCCGGCGCCTGCTCGACCCCGACGGCGACCCGCTGCCGCCGGCGCCGCGGACGGCGGTCTGCGCGCAGGTCGCCGAGCGCTACGGCTTCCGGACCCGCGTCGACGGCGCCTGGTACCGCTGCTGCGGGGGCCAGGTGCGCAAGCTCGTCGACTGCTGCTCGTACTCGAAGAAGCGCATCAACGGGGACGCGTCCCTGACCGGCTACTGCTACAAGGGCCGGCGCGTCTTCTGCGTCATGTACTTCGACACGAAGGTGCCGTGCTAGGGATCCTCGCCGCCGCGGCCTTCGTCGCCGGCCTGACCGGGTCGTGGTCGCCGTGCGGGTTCTCGATGGTCTCGACGCTCGGCCCCTCCGGGCACAGCGGCGGCAGGCTGACGACGCTCGCGGCGTGCGCGGCGTTCGTGCCCGGCGCGCTGGCGGGCGGCGTCCTGACCTTCGGCTCCCTCAGCCTGATCGGGGCGCTGCTGGGCGGCGGCGGGACCGCGCTGCTCACCGGGGCGGCGATCGCGGGCGCGGCCGCGCTGGCCGAAGCCGCGGGCGTGCGGATCGTCCCGCAGATCCGCCGCCAGGTCCCCGAGCACTGGCGCCGCGTCATGCCGCTGCCCGCCGCCGGCGCCGCCTACGGCGTCCTGCTCGGCCTCGGGTTCACGACGTTCGTGCTCACCTTTGCCGTGCCCGCCCTCGCCGGCGTCGCGCTGGCCGTCGGCGACCCGGCGGCCGGGCTCGCGCTCGGCCTGGCCTTCGGCGCCGGGCGCGCGCTGCCCGTCGTCGTCCTCGCCCCGCTCGCGGAGTCCGAGACCGGGCTGCGGGCGACGGAGCTCATGGCCGAGCGCCCCTCCATCCTGCGCGGCTTCCGCGCCGCCGACGCCGCCGCCCTGGCCGCCGTCGCGCTCGCCCTGGGAGCCCAGAGCGCGTCCGCGCAGACCACGCCCTTCGCCGCGCCCGCGACCGATCCGTCGGCCGCCGGCGCGGACGTCGCCTGGAAGGTTCCCGGCGGGCCCGCGGTGATCCGCACGCCAACCGGCGAGGCCACGATCGCCGACGCGCAGCACGCCGCGATCGGCGGGCGCTACACGGCCGCCCTCGTCGCGGGCGAGATCCGCGTCACCGACCGGGCGACGGGCACCGAGCTCGTCCGCCACCCGGCTCCCGACGCCGACAAGGTCGCCGTATCCGACGTGGCCGTCGTCTGGCGCGAGCGCGCGGGGCGGATCGTCGCGCGCGTCCACGCGACCGGGGAGGTCCGCGTCCTGGCCGAGGCGTCGGCCGGCGCGCTCGGGCGCCCGGCGCTCGACGGCGGGCGCGTCGTCTTCCACGTCGCCGGCCCGACCGCCAGCCGCATCCTGCTGTACGAGCTCGCCTCCGGCGAGATCAGGACGCTGCGCCGCTCGCGCCGCGCGTCGCTGACCAACCCGTCGCTGCTCGGCAACGCGCTGCTGTACGTCAGCACGACGCAGTGGAGCCAGTCGCTCGTCCTCCGCGGGCGCCCGATCGCGAAGATCGCCCCCGCCATCACGGCCGACAAGGGCTACTCCACCAAGCACGGGCCGCACCGCCGCGTGAGAAGGCCGCGGCGCCCGCCGAAGACGGGGCCGCGAGGCACGACGACCACCCTCTGGACGACGGCGCTCGCCGCCGACGCCGCCTACGTCACGCGCCTGCGCCAGCGCGGCGCGACGACGACGGCCGACCTGCTTCGGGTCGCGCGATGACCGCGGTCGGCGAGGTCCACACCCTCGTCAGCGACCTCGACTACCCCATGTTCATCGTGACGGCGACCAACGGGCGCGAGCACGCCGGCTGCCTGATCGGGTTCGCCACGCAGTGCAGCATCGACCCGCCGCGCTTCCTCGTCTGCCTCAGCGACAAGAACCGCACGTACCGCGTCGCCCGCGACGCCGAGGTCCTCGTCGTGCACCTCGTCCCCGCCGACGCCGATGACCTGGCGGTCCTCTTCGGCTCGGAGACCGGCGACGAGGTCGACAAGTTCGAACGCTGCGCCTGGCACGACGGCCCGGGCGGGACGCGCGTGCTCGACGACTGCGGCAACTGGTTCGCCGGCCGGATCCTCGACCGGCTCACCGCCGGTGACCACGTCGCGTTCCTGCTCGAGCCCTTCGAGGCCCACAGCGACGAGCGCGAGGAGGCCTTCACCTTCCACCGGGCCAAGCGCATGGAGCCCGGCCACGAGGCGTAGGGGTCAGAGCAGCGCGAGCAGCTCGCGCGCGGAGCCGACGACCGCGTCGGCCTCGCGCAGCTCGTCGGGGCCGAACGGCCCGGTGGCGATCGCGAAGCACCGGACGTCGTCCGCGCGCGCGCACGCGATGTCGAGCGGCGTGTCGCCGATGACGATCGTCTGCTCGCGCGGATAGGGCTCCCCCGCGCGGCCGGCGCGGCGCCGCGCGATGGCGGGCAGCTCGGAGCGGTCCTCGTGGTCCGAGCCGAAGCCGCCCTGCCCGGGCGGGAAGTAGCGCCCGATCCCCGCGCGGGAGAGCTTCAGGCGGGCGATCGGCTCGAGGTTGCCGGTGACGAGCGACAGGAGGACGTCGTCGCGGGCGGCCAGCGCGTCGAGGACCTCGACGATGCCCGGCGCCAGGAACCGGGACAGCCCTTCTCCGACCCGCGCCGCGTACTCCTCGGCGGCGGCGCGCTTGAAGTCGGGCCAGCGCGCGTCGATGCGGTCGGCCGAGACGTCGCTCTGCAGGAGGATCGCCCGCGCGATGTCCGGGTCGGTCCGCCCGGCGGCCTGCACGCGCGCCGCGGACGGGTCGGGTACGTGCCAGACGCGATGGATCGCGGCGTGGATCGCCGCCCGGTGGGCCTCGACCGCCTTGATGAGGAGCGTGCCGTCGATGTCGAAGAGCAGGAGCATCCGGTCCTGCTTATCTTCCCGCGCCTTGAGCTTCGACGACGACATCGCCCTCGAACCAGGCGCGGACGGCGCACTGCACGGCCAGGTCGCGCCCGGCTGGCACACGCCGCGCGGCCCGCTCGGCGGCTACGTCATGGCCATCGTCCTCCACGGCATGACGATCGCCGTCGGCGACGAGGAGCGCCAGCCGCGCTCGCTGACCGTCCACTTCCTGCGCCCGCCTCATGACGGCCCGGTCACCGTCGTGCCCACGGTGGAGCGCGCGGGACGCACGATGACGGCGGTCACCGCCCGGCTGCTGCAGGACGACAAGCTGGTCGCGCTCGCCGTCGGCGCCTTCGCGACCGCGTGGGAGAGCCCGCTGCTCGACGACGCGCCGATGCCCGCGGTCGACCCGCCGGACCCGGCGCGGCCGCCGATCGGCGACCTGCGCGGCGGGCGCCCCGCGGCCGAGTTCACCAAGCGGCTGACGATGCAGCGCCGCTTCGGCGAGCCGCCCTTCAGCTCCGCGGCGCACGGCGAGGTGGGCGGCTGGCTCGGGCTGCGCGAGAGCCGGCCCGTGGACGCCCTCGCCGTCGTCGTCCTGGCCGACGCCTGGTTCCCGGCCCCCTGGCCGCGGCTCAAGGAGCTGGCGCCCGCCCCGACCATCGACCTCACCGTGCACTTCCGCGCGCCGCTCCCGCTCCCCGACGGGGTGCTCCTGGGCCGGTTTCGCTCGAGCCTCGTCCGCGACGGGTTCTTCGACGAGGACGGGCAGCTGTGGAGCGAGGACGGCGGTCTCGTCGCCCAGTCGCGGCAGCTGGGGCTGCTGATGGGCGCGCAGGCGTAGCGCTTTTCCTCCGCTCAGAGCGAAAAAACGCCGCCGTTCGCACCAGAATCTGCGACGCGAGGTGGCTGTAGGCGGTCAACTCTCCTGTGTTCGCATTCAACGACGCACTGGAGGAACGCCATGCGGACGGAACCCGACGGGCCGTCGGCGCTGTGGGATTGGCCCACGGCGCGCGAGCGGTGCCTCCGCGAGGCGCGCCGCTACACGCGGTCGCAGGCCGAGGCGGAGGACATCGTGCAGGAGGCCATGCTTCGCGCGTGGAAGACCCGCACAACCCTGCGCAATACGGCCTATCCCTTGCCGTGGCTGCTTCAGATCACCCGCAACGAGGCGCTGCGCGCGCTGAGCCGCTCCGGCCGCGACCGCGAGCGGTCAGTGCTCGTCGCCGACCTCGAGGCGCCGTCGGGCGACCACGAGTGGACCGAGCGGACGGCGATGCGCCTCGACGTGGAGGCGGCAGTGCGCCAACTCGGCAGAAGCGACCAGGAGTTCATCGACCTTCGGTACAAGCAGGGATTGACGCACTCGACCATCGCCAATTTGATGAGTATCCCAGTCGGAACCTGCAAAGTGCGGCTTCACAGAGCACGAAAGCGCCTCCACGGCTTGCTCTCCGAGGAGATCGCGGCATAGTTTGTCCCACTCGACGTTCGCCCATTTGCTGAGTCCAACGGCCGGAACGTGTAAAGTCCGGCTTCACAAACTGCACAGGCGGCTCCGCGTGCCGCCTGCTTGAGGAGGTTCCCGCGTGTACTCGAACTCTGTCGACACGAAGCAGATGAAGGCTCTGGCGCATCCGCTGCGTCAGAAGATCCTCGCAGAGCTGAGCGAACGGGTCGCGAGCCCGAGCGAGCTGGCCGAGGAGCTCTCCGAGCCGCTGGGCAACGTGAGCTACCACGTGCGCATGCTCGTGGACCTCAACTGCATCGAGCTCGTCAGCACCACGCCGCGCCGCGGCGCCCTGGAGCACCACTACCGCGCCATCGTGCGCCCGTTCTTCGACGACGCCGCCTACGCCTCGTTCCCGGCGTCGACGAAGCGCGCGCTGATGGGCGACCTGCTGACCGACATCTGGAACGACGTCGGCGGCGCGACCGAGGCCGGCAGCTTCGACGACCCCAAGACGCACGTCACGCGTCACACGATGAACCTCGACGAGCAGGGCACGGCCGACCTGAGCAAGCTGCTCGCCCAGACGGCCGACAAGGTCCAGGAGATCCGCAAGGCGAGCGCCGCCCGCCTCGGCAAGAACCGCAACTCCGACCAGGCGATCCCCACCGTCGTGGCGACCCTCGCGTTCCGCGCCGGCGACGCCAAGGCCGCCAAGCCGAAGAAGCGGACGACCCGCAAGCCGAAGAAGTAGCGGCTCCCGCCGCCGGCCGCCTCCCGGCTCAGCGCACGAACGACGCGTCCGCGCCCAGGCGCAGCGCGAAGGCGGCGATGAGCCGGGCGGCGTTCTCCACGTCGTCGAGCTGCATGGTCTCGACGGGGGAGTGCATGTAGCGCAGCGGGAAGCCGATCAGCCCGGTGGCCACGCCGTTGCGGCTGATGTGGACGACGTCGGCGTCGGTGCCCGTGCCGCGGCCCGTCGCCTCCACGGTGTAGGGGATCGACTCCGCCTCGGCCGCCTCGACGAGGAGGTCGTGGACGGCCGGGTGCAGGACCGTCCCGCGGCCGATCACCGGGCCGCTGCCGAGCGCGTGGTCGCCCTCGGTCCGCTTGTTGACGCCCGGCGCGTCGGTGGCGTGGGTGACGTCGACGACGATGGCCACGTCGGGCTCGAGCGAGAACGTGCTCGTGATCGCGCCCCACAGCCCGACCTCCTCCTGCGCGGAGGCCACCGCGGCGACCGGGCCCGGCGCGCCGCCGGCCTCGGCGACCAGGCGCGCCGCCTCGAGCGCGACGAACGCGCCGAGGCGGTTGTCCATCGACCGCGACGCGTAGCGCCCGTTGAAGAGCTCGACCGGCTCGCCGGCGATCACCGCGACGTCGCCGACCCGGACCCGCCGGCGGGCGTCGTCGCCGTCGCGGGCGCCGACGTCGATGTGCAGGTCCTCGAGCTTCGGCGCCTTGTCGCGCTCGTCCGGCTTGAGGAGGTGGATCGGCTTCTTGCCCACGACGCCGGGGATCGGTCCCTCGCGCGTGGCCACCTCGACCCGCTGGCCGATGAGGATCTGCGGGTCCCACCCGCCGACCTGGCCGAACCACAGCAGTCCCTCGTCGTCGATGTGGGTGACGATCAGCCCGATCTCGTCGATGTGGCCGATGACGGCCACGAGCGGGCCGGAGCCGGTGCCGGGGACACGGGCCACGGTGCTGCCCATGACGTCGCCGGTGACGTCGTCGGTGAACGTGCGCGCGGCGTCGCGCCACGTGGCGGCGGCCTTCGCCTCGACCCCGGAGGGGCCGAACGAGGTCAGCAGCGCGCGGAGGGTCTCGGGGAGCGCCATCAGCCCTGCCGCTCGCGCAGCTGGCGCAGGACGTACGCGAGGATGCCGCCGTGGCGGAAGTACTGCGCCTCCATCGGCGTGTCGATCCGCACGCGCGCCGTCAGCTCCTTGTCGCCCGCCTTCACCGTCACTTCCCTGGGCAGCTCGCCGTCGTTGAGCTTGTCGGCGAAGCCCTCGATCGAGATCTCCTCGTCGCCCTCGAGGTCGAGCGAGTCGACCTGCAGCGGCAGGACGCCCATCCCCACGAGGTTGGAGCGGTGGATGCGCTCGAAGGACTCGGCGATGACGGCGCGCACGCCGAGCAGCTTCGTCCCCTTCGCCGCCCAGTCGCGCGACGAGCCCGACCCGTACTCCTTGCCGGCGAGCACGATCAGCGGCGTGCCCTCCTCGGCGTACTTCATCGCGGCGTCGTAGATCGACATCTCCTCGCCGTCGGACCCGGAGCCGAAGTACTTGGTGACGCCGCCCTCCGTGCCCGGCGCGATCTGGTTGCGCAGGCGGATGTTCGCGAACGTGCCGCGCATCATCACCTCGTGGTTGCCGCGCCGCGACCCGTACGAGTTGAACTCGCGCGGCTCGACGCCGTGCTCCTGCAGGTACTTCCCGGCCGGCGAGTCCTTCTTGATCGCCCCGGCCGGCGAGATGTGGTCGGTGGTGACCGAGTCGCCGAGCTTGGCGAGCACGCGCGCGCCGGTGATCTCCTCGACCGGCGAGGGCTCCGCGTCCAGCCCCTCGAAGAACGGCGGGCGGCGCACGTAGGTGGAGTCCTCGGCCCACTCGAAGCGGTCGCCCTCGGGCACCTCGAGCGCCTTCCAGCGCTCGTCGCCCTCGAAGACCTCGCCGTAGCTCTTGGTGAACATCTCCTCGTGGACGGCCGACTCGATGACCTCGGCGACCTCCTGCGAGGTGGGCCAGACGTCCTTGAGGTAGACGTCGTCGCTGCCGGGGAACGGGTCGTTGAACGGGTCCCAGTCCATCGTGCCCGCCAGCGCGTAGGCGACGACCAGCGGCGGCGAGGCGAGGTAGTTCATCTTCACGTCGGGGTTGATGCGCCCCTCGAAGTTGCGGTTGCCCGACAGGACCGAGACGACGGCGAGGTCATTCTCGTTCACCGCCGCCGAGATCTCCTCGGGCAGCGGGCCCGAGTTGCCGATGCACGTCGTGCAGCCGTAGCCGACGAGCTGGAAGCCGAGCTCGTCGAGCGGCTCGTTGAGGCCCGAGCGCTCGTAGTACTCCGTGACGACCATCGAGCCCGGGGCCAGCGACGTCTTGACCCACGGCTTGGTCTTCAGGCCCTTCTCGATCGCCTTCTTGGCCAGCAGGCCGGCGCCGAGCATGACCGACGGGTTCGAGGTGTTCGTGCACGACGTGATCGCGGCGATCACGACGTCGCCGTTGTCGAGCTCGGTCTCGGTGCCGTCGCTCATCTTCACCGGGACGCTGTTGCGCGCGGGAGCGGCGACGTTCGAGTGGTCGTGGTCGCGGCCCGGCGACGGGCTCGGGTCGCGCGCGCCCTCGCCGTTGGACGGGTCGGTGCTCGACGGGGGGTCGCTGGCCGGGAACGACTCGGCGTCCGGGTCGTCGTCGGCGTCGCGCGAGGGCGGGACGCCCGGCTTGCGGTCGCCGCCGGCGTCGTCGTCGTGGCCGTCGGGCAGGAACTCGGCGATCGCCTCGCGGAACTCGGTCTGGATCTCGGTGAGCGCGGCGCGGTCCTGCGGCCGGCGCGGGCCGGCGACCGACGGGACGACGTCGCCGAGGTCGAGCTCGAGCGTGTCGGAGTACGTCGGGTCCTCGCTCGACTCGTCGTGCCAGAGGCCCTGCTCCTTGGCGTACGTCTCGACGAGCGCGATGTGCTCGTCGGAGCGCCCGGTGAACTTGAGGTAGCGCAGCGTCTCCTGGTCGATCGGGAAGATCGCGCACGTCGAGCCGAACTCCGGGCTCATGTTGCCGATCGTCGCGCGGTCGGCGAGCGGCAGGTTCGCCAGGCCGTGGCCGTAGAACTCGACGAACTTCCCGACGACGCCCTTCTCGCGCAGCATCTGGGTCACCGTGAGGACGAGGTCGGTGGCGGTCGCGCCCTCGGGCAGCTCGCCCTTCAGCCGGAAGCCGAGCACCTGCGGGATCAGCATCGGCATCGGCTGACCGAGCATCGCCGCCTCGGCCTCGATCCCGCCCACGCCCCAGCCCAGCACGCCGAGGCCGTTGACCATCGTCGTATGGCTGTCGGTCCCGACCAGCGTGTCCGGATACGCCTGGCCCGTCTTCTCGTTCGGGAAGACGACGCGCGCGAGGTACTCGATGTTGACCTGGTGGACGATGCCCGTCCCCGGCGGGACGACGGAGAAGTCGTCGAAGGCGCCCTGGCCCCAGCGCAGGAACTGGTAGCGCTCCTCGTTGCGCTCGAACTCCCTCTCGACGTTGCGCTCGAACGCCTCGCGGGTGCCGAAGAAGTCGACCTGGACGGAGTGGTCGATGACCAGCTCCGCCGGCACCAGCGGGTTGATCGCGTTCGAATCGCCGCCGAGCTCGTCGGCCATCGCGTCGCGCATCGCGGCGAGGTCGACGATCGCGGGCACGCCGGTGAAGTCCTGCATGATCACGCGGGCCGGCGAGAACGCGATCTCGTCGGAGGGCTCGTCCTTGGCGTTCCACTTCGCCAGCGCCTCGATGTCCTCGGCGCCGACGGCCCCGTTGCCCTCGGTCCGCAGCAGGTTCTCGAGCAGGATCTTCAGCGAGAACGGCAGCCGCGCCACGTCGAACTTCGACTGGAGCGCGTCCAGCCGGAAGATCTCGAAGGTGCGGTCGCCGACCTTCAGGTCGGCCCGGGCGTCGAACGAGTTCGGGTGGGCCATGGACTGGAGGCTACGACGCCGAAAACCGTCATGCTCCGCCGATGACCCGGGTCACGCGACGGACGTTCGTGGGGTCGGCCGCGGCGGCGGCCGCGGGGGCCGCGGTCCCCGCCGACGCGACGGCCGCGCGCAGGCGCCGCAGGCGCACGCGCCGGCCGCGCGCCAAGCGCGCCGACGTCGTCGTCGTCGGCGCGGGGCTCGCCGGCCTGCAGGCCGCGCTCGACGTCGCCGCGGCGGGCCGGTCGGTCTACGTGGTCGAGGCGCGCGACCGCGTCGGCGGGCGCGTGCTCAACCGCGACATCGGCGGCGGGAAGATCGTCGAGATCGGGGGCCAGTGGGTCGGCCCGACGCAGGACCGGCTGCTCGCGCTGGCCGACGAGCTCGACGTCAAGACGTACCCGACGTACAACGAGGGCGACTACGTCTACTGGCGCGGCGGGTCGAAGCAGCGCTACAAGGCGAGCGGGCCGTTCGGCGCGGTGCCGCCGGACCCCACCGGCGTGGCCGACGCGCTCGCCGCGCTCAGCGCGCTCGACGGCATGGCCGCCGAGGTGCCGCGCGACCGGCCGTGGACCGCCGAGCGCGCGCAGGAGTGGGACTCGCAGACCTTCGAGACGTGGAAGCAGGCGAACACCACCAACGACTCCGGTCGCTTCCTGCTCGACCTCGCCATCGAGGCCGTGTGGGCGGCCGAGCCGCGCGACGTCTCGCTGCTGCACGTCCTCATGTACATCGCGTGCGCCGGGAACGAGTCCACGCCCGGCACGATCAACCGGCTCATCAACACCGCGGGCGGGGCGCAGGAGCGACGGTTCGCCGGCGGCTCGCAGCTCATCCCGCTGCGGATGGCCGAGCGACTCGAGGGCCGCGTCCTGCTCAACCGGCCGGTGCGGCGGATCGTGCAGCGCCCCGGCCGCGTCGACGTCATCACCGACCGCGGCCCCGTCTACGGCAAGCAGGTCATCGTCACCGGGCCGCCGGCGCTCACGGCCCAGATCGACTTCGTCCCGGTCCTGCCCGCCGACCGCGCGCAGCTCGTCCAGCGCTTCCCGCAGGGCAACGCCATCAAGTGCCAGGCGATCTACGACGAGCCGTTCTGGCGCGCGGACGGGCTGGCCGGCCAGGTGACCTCCGACGCCGACCCGGTCCGCATCACGTTCGACAACACGCCGCCCGACGGGTCGCCGGGCGTGCTGCTCGCGTTCATCGAGGGCCACGCCGCGCGCGTCTGGTCGCGGCGCTCGCCGCAGGAGCGCCGCGACGCCGTGCTCGGCAACCTCGCCGGCTACTTCGGCGAGCAGGCCCGCACGCCGCGCGACTACGTCGAGATGGACTGGGCCGGCGAGGCGTGGACGCGCGGGTGCTACGTCGGCTTCACGCCGCCCGGCGTCCTGCTCGACTACGGCGAGGCGATCCGCGCGCCGGTCGGCCGCGTGCGGTGGGCCGGCGCCGAGATGGCGACGATCTGGAACGGCTACATGGACGGCGCGGTGCGCTCGGGGGCCGACGCGGCCGCGGCGGCGCTGGCCGAGCTCTAGTCGCGGTCGAACCGGCGGCGGCGCCGGTCGATCTCGAACCACACGCGGCAGCCGTCCTCGGTGCGGTCGACGGACCAGCGCGAGGCGAGCATGTCGAGCATGCGCAGGCCGTAGCCGGCGGCGTCGTGGCGGACCTCGGGGTCGAAGCCGGGGCCGGGGTCGCGGATCTCGACCCGCACGAGGTCGGGATGCAACCGCGCCGCGAGCAGGATCCGGTCGGACTCCTTCAGCCTGGCGTGGCGCACCGAGTTCGTGACGATCTCGGAGGCGAGCAGGCACACGGTGTGCTGGAGGTCGGCGTCGAGCCCCTCGCGCACGAGGAGCCGCCGCGCCGCGCCGATCGCCGTGGGCTCAGGGCGCAGCGCGACCACCACGTCGTTGGTCGTCGTCGTACTCACGGGGGCCACAGAGTTGTCGTTGCCGATGCGCGCCGGGTTCATTCGTCGGGTTTCCTGTCGCGTGAGCGTTGCCCTGAACGGGAATCACGTAGGGAGGACGTTCCCTGTAACGCAACACGGAGAGAGACATGGCGGATCGATTTGAGCGGCGAGACGACGAGCTCGGCCGCACCACGGGCGCACGGAGCGCGACCATGACCGACGCCCCCGCGACGCGGGTGAACGACAGCGACCCGATCGTCGAGCGCGATCACGACCGCGATCACGATCATCGCTTCGAGCGCGGCTCGGTGGATCGCGGCACGATGGCCGCCGTCCGCGAGCGCCAGCGCGAGGAGTTCGGCGGGATCGCCTGGGGCTCGGCGTTCTTCGGCTGGCTCACCGCCGTGGGCCTCGGCGCGCTCCTCGCCGGCATCCTCAGCGCCGTCGGTGCCGCGCTGGCGCTGACCGAGTCGACCGGCGTCGACAACGCGAGCGACGAGACGATCGGCCTGGTCGGCGGCATCGCCTTCCTCGTCGTGCTGGCGATCTCGTACTTCTGCGGCGGCTACGTGGCCGGCCGGATGGCGCGCTTCGACGGTGCTCGTCAGGGCATCGGCGTCTTCGCCTGGGCCATCATCATCACCGCCGTCCTGGCGATCGCGGCGGTCATCGGCGGCTCGGAGTGGAACGTGCTCGAGCGCGTCGACCTCCCGCGCCTGCCGGTCGACGAGGGCGACCTGACCACGGGCGGCATCATCGCGCTCGTCGCCGGCCTGCTCACGATGCTCCTGTCCGCCATCTTCGGCGGCAAGGTCGGCGAGCGGTTCCACCGCAAGGTCGACCGGCACGCCGTCGACGCCCGCTAGACGCACGCCGGGCCCGTGAGAAGATCGCCCCATGCGCGATCTTCTCCGGGCCACGGCCGAGCACGCGGCCGACCACCTCGAGGCGCAGGCCGAGGGGCCGATCCGGCCCGACGCCTCCGCCGGCGAGATCCTCCGCACGATCGACGCCCCGCTGTCCGACGCGCCCACCGACGCCGGCGAGGTCGTCGACGCGCTCGTGCGCGACGCGGCGCCGGGCCTCATGCACATCGGCTCGCCGCGCTTCTTCGGCTGGGTCTGCGGCGGCGCCCTTCCCGCCGCCGTCGCGGCGGACTGGCTGGTCACCGCGTGGGACCAGAACGCCGGCGGCGCCACGATCGCGCCCGCGACCTCCGCCATCGAGGAGCTCGCCGGACGCTGGTGCGTCGAGCTGCTCGGGCTGCCGGAGGGCACCTCCTTCGGCTTCGTCACCGGCTGCCAGATGGCGCACGTCACCGCGCTGGCCGCCGCGCGGCACGCGGTGCTGGCCCGCGCCGGGTGGGACGTCGACGAGGACGGCCTGAACGGCGCGCCGCGCATCCGGGTCCTCTGCGGCGAGGAGCGCCACGTGACGATCGACCGGGCGCTGCGGCTGCTCGGGCTCGGCGTCCGCGCCGTGGAGGCCATCGCCGCCGACGAGACCGGGGCGATGCGCGCCGACGCGCTGGCCGAGGCGCTGCGCGACGTCGACGGCCCGGCGATCGTCTGCGCGCAGGCCGGCAACGTCAACAGCGGCGTCGTCGACCCGTTGCCCGAGATCGTCGAGGCCGCGCACGCGGCGGGCGCGTGGGTCCACGTCGACGGCGCCTTCGGGCTGTGGGCGGCCGCCAGCCCGCGCCGGCGCGCGGAGGTCGCCGGGATCGAGCGCGCCGACTCGTGGGCGACGGACGCCCACAAGTGGCTGAACGTGCCCTACGACTGCGGCATCGCGCTCGTGGCCGATGCGGAGGCGCACCGCGCCGCGATGACGGCCCAGGCCGCCTACATCGAGGACGCGGCGGCGACGGGCGGCGCGCGCGATCCGCTCGACTTCAACCCCGAGTTCTCGCGCCGGGCGCGCGGCGTGCCCGTCTACGCGGCGCTGCGCTCGCTCGGCCGCTCCGGCGTGGCCGAGCTGGTCGACCGGCTGTGCGACTGCGCCGAGCGCTTCGCCGAGCGGCTCGGCGCCGAGCCCGGCGTCGAGATCCCCGCGCGCGGGCTCAACCAGGTGCTCGTGCGGTGGGACGACGACGCGGCGACCGAGGCCGCGCTCGCCGGCGTGCAGAGCGACGGCACGTGCTTCATGAGCGGGACGACCTGGCAGGGCCGGCCCGCGATGCGTATCTCCGTGTCGAACTGGCAGACGACGTTGGCGGACGTCGACCGCTCCGTGGAGGCCGTGCTCGGCGCGGCCGCGGGAGCGCCGGCGTAGCGACGACCCTCCCCCGCAGTTGGCACGAGGGGCGGCGTGGAGGTAGATTCGTGTCCTGCTACGCAAGGTCGCGTTCGCCCTTGCCGTGCTCGCTGTCGGAACGACTCCGGCCCATGGCGCGGCTCTGCCGGATGACCCCGAGGTCTCGCAGCCCTGGGTCACGGAGATCGCTGCGCCCGAAGCGTGGGAGGTGACCACCGGCGACCCGTCCGTCGTGGTCGCCGTCGTCGACACCGGCGTCGACCTCACGCACCCCGAGCTCGCGCCCAACGCGTGGCACAACGGCGGCGAGCAGCCCAACGGGGCCGACGACGACGGCGACGGCCTGGTCGACGACGTCGCCGGGTGGAGCTTCGGTCACGACAGCGCCGACACGGCCGACCCGAGCGGCCACGGCACGCACGTCGCCGGGCTCGTCGCGGCGCGCGGCGGCAACGGCATCGCCTCGGCCGGGGTGTGCTGGCAGTGCACGATCCTGCCGGTCGACGTCTACCGCGAGGACGGGCGGGGAACGCTCGCCGACCTCGCCGAGGGCATGGAGTTCGCGGCGCGGCACGCGCGGGTCGTCAATCTGTCGCTGGAGTCGCCCGTCACCTCCGACGAGGTCGGCGAGGCGGTCGCGGCGCACCCCGACCGGCTCTTCGTCGTCTCGGCCGGCAACGGCGGGCGCGACGTCGAGACGGCGCCGTCGTACCCCTGTTCCGTCGATGCCCCGAACCTGATCTGCGTCGCCGCCGACGACGCCGGCTCGCCCGCCGAGGAGGCGAACTGGGGCGCGCGCAGCGTCGACCTGGCCGCGCCCGGCGTCGCGCTGGTGAGCACCGCCCCGGGCGGGCGGACGAGCGCGATGACGGGCAGCTCGTTCTCGGCGCCGCTCGTGGCCGGGACCGCAGCGCTGCTGTGGTCGTGGCGCCCGGACGCGTCGGTGGCCGCGGTCCGCGACGCGATCCTCGCCGGCGCCGACAGGCTCCCGCGCTGGGCCGGCCGCACCGCGACCGGCGCGCGGCTCAACGCGTTCGGCGCCCTGCGCGCGCTGGCCGCGGCCCGCGGCGAGCAGCCGCCGGTGGCGCCCGTCGAGCCCGCCGCCGCTGCGGTCGAGCCCGTCAGCGCGAGCGCGTCCTCGTCCTCGCCGGTGGTCGCCGCCGCGCCGGCGCCGTTCGCCTTCCCCGCCCCCCGGGCGCGGCTGCGTCATGGCGTGCTGACGGTCCGCCTGCGCTGCGGCTCCTCGTCGCGCGCGTGCGCGGGCACGGCACGGGTGCTGGGCGCCGCGCGTCGCTACGCGATCGCCGCCGGCTCGTCGCGCGCCGCGCGGTTCCGGCTGCGGCGGACGTACGCGGCGCGCCGGGTGCAGCGGGTGCGCGTGGCGGTGGAGGCGGGGTCCCGGCGGCGGGTCTTCAGCGTGCGCGTCGTCGCGCGCTGAGCGGCGCCCGTCGCTACAGGCCCGGCGGGTGCCGGACGGTGTAGCCCGACGTCGAGCGCATCAGCCGCGTCCAGCGCGAGCCGTTGACGTTCAGCGACGACGTGTCGAAGCGCTTGCCGCGGATGACCATGAAGGCGTGGCCGCCGTGGGCGTAGACGGTGATCCAGCGCCCCGGCCCGGGCGAGCCCCAGGAACGGAACGAGCCGGAGTCGAGCGGGCTCGCCAGCGCGCCCGCCGCGTGCAGGACGTAGGAGATCGAGCCCGAGCAGTCGTAGGCCGAGTCGCTGAAGGAGCGGTGGCCGCCGCCGTAGCGGTACGGCTTGTGGGCGATCTGGTTCGCCGCGCGGATCGCGCGCCGGACGCGGATCGGGATCCCGCTCGACGAGCCGCGGCCGCGCAGGCGCCCGCGCTTGAGGACGGGGTGACGGCCGCGCACGCCGAGGGCCGACCACGTGGCGGGGCCGACGACGCCGTCCGCCATGAGGCCGCGCCGGCGCTGGAAGCGCTTGACGGCCCGCTGCGTCGCGGGCCCGAACACGCCGTCGGCGCCGATGCCCAGCTTGCGTTGGAGCAGCCGGACGCTCGCGCCGCGACTCGTGACGCGCCCGCTGCTCGACGACGACGACGAGCGGGCGCCGCTGCGCTTGAGCGCGCGCCAGGTCGCCGGGCCGGCGATGCCGTCGGCGGTCAGGCCGTGCCGGCGCTGGAAGCGCTTGAGCGCACGCTTCGTCCCCTTGCCGAAGGCGCCGTCGGCGCGCACGTGGAGCAGACGCTGGAGCTTCTTCACCGCGGCGCCGTGGTTGCCGCGCTTGACGGTGCGCTCCGCGGAGGCGGAGGTCGGAAGGGCGAGCAGCATCGCGCACAGCGCGAGCAGCACCCCGAGGTGTCGGTAGGCGGGTCTCATGGTCGTCGAGCGCCTACGAGGTGAGCTGACGGGATCGCGCTGGTGCGCTACGCCGCGCTGTCGGCGGCGATTCTCCCCACGGACTACCTGTGGTTCCCCCGTCCGCCGGGCACTGGTGCTCGGCGGTTCGGCGCGGGCGGCAAGCTACCCCCGAACCTCCTGCAACTCGCAAGATTCCTTGCAGGAGGAGGATCTGGCCGCCACCCTGCGTACCGACCGGCTCAGCCCCCGGCGGTCGGGTCCTGCGGCCAGCGGAGGCGCTGGACCTCGGCGAGCGCGCGCTCGCGGTACTGGGCCTTGGTCTCGTCCGAGCGCCGCGTCACCCAATCGGCGATCGTCTGCCCCGCCTTCAGCAGCACGGGGGTGAGCTTGATGATCGGCGTCACGTCGTAGGACGACGCGCCGATCTCCCCGCGCGTCAGCAGCTGGTCGACGTGGGTCGTGTACTGCTGCGCGTACGCGACCGCTCCGTCGAGCGAGGCCGCGAACGCCTTGTCGTTGCGCAGGTCACGGCTCGTGTTGATGGCCGTCTCGACGCCGCTCAGCCAGCCGTTGAACGCGGCCATCGCGTCGAGGTACTGGATCCGGGCGAGCGCGACCTCCTGCTCGCTGACGCGGCCGTTGCCCTGGGCGCGCTGCAGATCCTGGGCGCGGCCGACGGCGCGGAGCTTCTGCTCCTCGATCGTCCTCGACGCCGTGCTGAACTCCTGGTCGGTCGGCGGCGTCTTGCCGTCGTCGCAGCCCGCCGCGACGAGGGCGAGGAGCGCGACGACGAGGAGCAGGGCGGTCCTGATGTGCATGGGGTCGATCTCCGTTCAGCCCGCGGCGGGCGGCTTCCAATGACCGGTGACGCCGGCCTGCTTGCGCAGGCCGACGTTCCCGTACGACGACGTCTGCAGGAGCATCGTGTCGCCGTCGACGGCGATCGCCTGCTTCTCGGGATCCTCGAAGAGCAGGAGGTCGCCGGGGCGGCCCGCGCCCTTCTCGACGCTCCCGTGGCCGGCCAGGTACTCGGGCCACTCCTCCTGGCTGTCCGGACCGCGGCGCAGCAGCTTCGCGGCCTCCGGCGTGAACGCGCCCGACTCGGCGATGTCCTTGTCGGCGAACAGCGGGGCGTCGAGCCGGTACTTGTGCTCGCCCCAGACCAGCGCGAGCCCGACGAGCACGCTGCGGTCCTGGTAGCCGGGCCCGGCCTCGGTGGTGTAGCGCCGGGGCGTCGTGGCGGGCACCCAGACCCGGCCGTCGACCTCCCCGTCGTCGACGAAGAGCCACGCGCCGCTGTTCCTGCCCTGGGTGTAGACGAGCGAGGGCCTGCCGTCGGCGTCGGTCGCCATGACGACCTTCAGGCCGCTGCGGCCGAAGATCCAGGTGCCCACCGCCAGGCCGGCCTCGGGCGCGTCGACGAGGCCCTCGCCGAGGGTGTCGCAGCGCGCCTTCAGCGTGTCGGTGTCGTCAGCGCCCCACAGCCGGCGGCGCACCCACTCGGGCGCCTTCTGGCTGAGCACGCGGGCCAGGCCGTCGGACTGGTGGAGGAACTGGGACTCCTTCCCGCTGTCGAGCCCGAGGCCGACCTGATCCTGGTCGCGGTAGCGGGCCGGCATCCGCAGCAGCTCGCCGATCCCACCGTAGAACGCGTCGACCTGCTCGGGCACCTCGACCTCGCGATCGGCGTGCGAGGGCGCCCACGCGAGGGCGATCCTCTCGGGCGCCAGCTCGGGCTCGGCGACCTCGAGGGTCTTGCCGATCCGCGCGACCTGGGTCGGCTTGCCATCGGCGGCCTCGAGCACCAGCGCGGCGTCCTCCTCGCCGAGGACGAGCAGGTCGCCGGCCTGCACCGCGCCGCGCGAGCGCACGACGCCATGGGCGACGAGGTGCTCGAGCACGGTGTCGGCGTCTCCCTCCAGCTTCAGCCCGAGCGCGCGGCGTACCTGCGGGTCCGGCTCGCCCTCGACCAGCAGCCCCGCGAGGATCGCCAGCGGGTCGGTGAGGAAGATCGAGTCCTCGCGGCGCGTCAGCCTCTCCGCACCGGTGTGGGCCACGACGTGGCGCAGGGCACGCTGGGGGTCGGTCAGCGTGCCGCCGTGGTCATCGGGCATGTCGAACGTTCGCTCCTTCGTGTCGGGCCGCCACACGTAGCGGACGTCCAGGTGGTCGATCTCGTGCTCCATCCGCACGGCGCCCGCGTCCTCGGCGAGCTCGCCCTCGGTCGTGCTGCCGCCGGCGAGCAGGTCGACGGGGCGGCCGTCCGCGTCCACGCGCGTGACGACGCCGAGCGTGTTGCCGGTGAAGTCGACGACGACGTCGCCGACGTGGACGGGCTCGGCCGGGTCGTACGGCTGCAGCCCGCGGCCGAGGCCGCTGAGCCGCGCGATCGTGTCGCCCGCGCCGCTGCGGTCGAGCTTGAGCTTCGGCGGGTCGGGCAGCGCCAGCTCCTCGGCCAGGACGCCCGAGAACCCGGCGAGGCTGTCGAGGTCGCGCTTCTCACGCGCGCTCAGGCCCCAGAGGTCGATCAGGTTGCGCAGCGTCTTCTCGAGGTCGCCGTACGCGGGCGCGTCGTCGCCGGAGGAGAAGACGCGCGGCGTCGGATCGGGCGCCCAGCGCCGCTTGAGCCCGAGCTCGTCCACGGGCACCGTTGCCGCAACCCCCTTCTCCTCGCCGGGGTTGCCGATGAGAGCGCGGATGCCGTCCTCCTCCGCGCGGGCGACGACGCGGACCGCCGCGTCCGCCGACAGCACGACGTCGCCGTCCTCGGCGCCCTCTCCGCGCGCTTCGATGCGGCCGAGGCCCTCGCCGTGGCATTCCAGCGCGGCGAGCAGGCCGTACTTGCGCTGCTGGATCGGCCTGCTCCGACCGATCTCCTCGACCGCCGCGTCGGCGCGCCTCCAGCTCTCCGCCGGTCCCTCGTTCCAGAGGCGCGAGACCTCGCTCGCGGCCCCGTTCGCCTGCAGCTCCTCGGCCGCGGCCTGCAGCGCCTCGTCGTCGACGGGAATCGACTGGATCCGCCACGGGGCGGTGGCGGGCGCGCCGGCCGGCGCCGTCGGGTCCGGCGGGACGAGCGTGCTCAGCTTGCTCAGCTGGGGCCCCGCGCCGACGACGACGCCGGGCTGCGACTTGTCGTAGAGCCCCTGGTCGGCGAGCCACTTCGTCCGCGCCGCGGACGGCTCGCGGTAGAACTTGCCGCGCGTCCAGCCGCCGGCCGGCCGGGTGTTGGCCTGGAAGTACGGGTCGCTGGGCACCGCCCCCTTCTCCTTCAGGACCGGGCTCGCCGGCCAGTCGGGTCCGCGCAGCTTGAGCGCGTGCCCCGCGACCATCTCGGCGAGATCCTCGAACGGGGAGATCGCGCCGTACGGCGACGGCACGCCGATGGCGTACGGACCGTCGGGCGGAGGCGTGGGCTTGAGCAGCGGCTCGGCCGCGTCAGGGTTCTTGAAGTACCCGCCCTGGCCGGGACCGGTCCGCGTGGCCGCCTGCACGGCGTACACGTCGAAGTCGTTGTTGTTGACGTTGAGGATCCTCTCCGCCCAACCGTGCCCCGCCAGGTCGGCCTGCGACGCCAGCGCGGTCCCGGCGTTGGGCGGCTCCTTCGCGGTGAGGAAGGTGAACACCCCGAGGATCGGCACGGTCAGCGTCGAGAGGTTGTTCTGCCGCCACCCCGATGCCATCGCGAAGCTGCTCATCGTGTCCGGGGCGACCATCGCGTGCTCGACGGTCAGCGCTATTCCCACCGCCGCGACGTACACGAACGCCGGCGGGAAGAAGCACGCGACCACGATGGCCGGGTGCACGGCGGCCCCCGCGAGGATCTGGACAGCGGTGCTGAGGCCGCGCAGCCCCGTCCCGAACCCTCCGCCGCACTTCCGCCCCAGCCAGGCGTGCGCCAACTCGTGCACGAGCAGGGTCGCGAACTTGCGGTCGGCCTCCGTGATCTGGGGCGCGGTGGCGTCGAGCGGCGTCACGTCGCCGTCGCCGATGTACACGTGCTCGTTGGCGAACGGGCCGCCCTTGTACTCGCCACCGAAGCCCGAGTCCATGCGGATGACCGGCAGACCTCGCAGCTCCCGCAGGAACGCGTCCGGGAGCTGCTGCAGGACGTCGTGGGCGATGAGCTTCGCGCGTCTTCCCTTCTCGTCGTCCCACGATTTCACGCCGGTGATGCCCGGCAGCGCGTCGACCAGCCGCGGTCCGTCGGCCTCCCACGGGAGGAGCACGTCGACGGCGACCTCGTCGAGCGTCGCCTTGGTGTTAATGTCCCGCAGCCGGGCCGAGGCCCTCGGCGACGTCGGCGGGTCGAGAACCTTCAGCGTCTCGCCGGAGACCGTCGCGCCCGGCCCGTCGACGAGCTCGACCGTGGCGCGGTCCTCGGTCGCCGGGTCGGTCGTGGTGACATGGAGCGCCGTCGACTCGCCGGGCAGCAGGGTCGTGTCGTCGGCGGTTACCTTCCAGGTCACCGAGCGATCCTAGTTCCCGGTGCAACGGGCGTCTAGTAAGCGGTGCGGAAAGGCTGCGTCTCGCTGCGCGTGGACCCCGCCGGGTCGGTCAGCACTTGGTGCAGCTGTCTGCGTCGCCACGGCGAAGAGGCGCGTGGCCATCGCACCGACTACAACGATGGCTCAGCAGTGACTTGCGGTCTCGGCGGCACGCGGACCGCGGAGAGGAGCGGGAGCGACGGGACTCGAACCCGCGACCTCCGGCGTGACAGGCCGGCGCTCTAACCAACTGAGCTACGCCCCCTCGGAGAGGGAGAGCGAGGATAGCGCTCCGCCGCCGCTCGGAGCGAGCGGCGGCGCGGCGCTCGCCGGGGCCGCAACTCTCGGCGATCGGCGGGTGTTCACGCCTCCGCCATGCGCTCCCTCCTGCTCGCGGCCGCCGTCCCCTTCGCCGTCCTCGCGTCGGCGGCGGGCGCTGCCGTGATCGAGGGCGACGAGGGGCGGGACCGGCTCACCGGGACGGCGGAGGTCGACGTCATCGACGCCGGCGGCGGCCGCGACCTCGTGCGCGCGCTCGCGGGTGACGACGTCGTGCACGCCGGCACCGACGCGGACAAGATCTTCGGCGGCGACGGCCGCGACACGCTGAACGGCGACGCGGGCGGGGACGCGCTGTACGGCGGTCCCGGCGACGACCTCGGGCTGAACGGCGGCAACGGCGAGGACACGGTCTACGGCGGCTCCGGCGACGACGTGGTCGACGGCGGGCTCTCCTCGGACGTCCTGATCGGACAGGCGGGCGCCGACCGCATCAACGGCGGCACCGGCACGATCCCCGCGGGGGACGAGATCCTCGGGGGCGACGGCGACGACGTCCTCGACGGTGGCGACGGCCGCGACGCCGTGGTCGGCAACGCCGGCGACGACAGGCTCACCGGCGGGACGGGCGACGACCGCATCAACGGCAACCTCGGCGTCGACGAGGCGGTCGGCGGCGACGGCGACGACGTCCTGCGCGCGATGGCGTGGGGCGACGTGGCGCCCGACGAGGCGCCCGACGGCACCACGTCGGACTTCCTCCACGGCGGCGGGGGCGACGACGTCTTCCGCGTCCGCGACGGCGAGCCCGACCGCGTCGAGTGCGGCGACGGCCGCGACCGCGTCATCGCCGACGCCGCCGACATCCTCGTCGACGCGGACGCGTGCGAGCGGGTGACGCGCCTGCCCGCCGTCCCGCGGCCGGGGAAGGACCCGGGCGCCGAGCGGTAGCGTGAGGGCGTGTCCCTCGCGCCGCCGCCCCCGGTCTCGACGAACCCGTTCCGCCGCCTCTACGACGACCTGCGCGCCGAGCTCGACGCCGACGTCGCCTTCCCGCCCGGCGACACGACTCCGAGCCTCGCCCGCACGAAGCGCTTCGCCGAGCACCCCCTCCCCCTCCTGCTCGACGCCTACGAGCGCTACGGCCCCGTCTTCACGCTGCGAATCTTCCACGGCCGCGTCGTCTTCATGCTCGGGCCGGAGGCCAACCACTACGTCACCGTCTCGCACGCCGACAACTTCCGCTGGCGCGACGGCCACATGGGCGACCTCATCCCGCTGCTCGGCGACGGCCTGCTGACGATCGACGGGGAGTTCCACCGCCGCTCGCGCAAGGCGATGCTGCCGGTCTTCCACCGCGAGCGGATCGCCAAGGCCGCCGAGACGATCCTCGAGGAGGCCACGCGCGCCGTCGACGCGCTGCCCACGGGCCGCGTCGACCTCTACCACTGGACCCGCGGGCTGGCGCTGCGCATCGCGATGCGCGCGCTCTTCGGCCTGGACGCCGACCGCGCGCCGAACGCGGCCGCCGACTTCGAGACCGCGCTCTCCTACTACTCGCGCGACTACTTCCTGCAGGTCATGCGCGGGCCGCGGACGCCGTTCGACCGGATGCAGCGCGCGCGGGGGCGCCTCGACGAGCTGATCTACGCCGAGATCGCACGTCGCCGGGCGAGCGGGGAGCGCGGGGACGACCTCCTCTCGCTGCTCATCGACGCCCGCGACGAGGACGGCAGCTCGCTCGACGACGACCACATCCGCGACGAGGTCATGACGCTCCTCTTCGCCGGCCACGACACGACGACGTCCACGATCGCGTTCCTGTTCTACGAGCTCAGCCGCAACCACGACGTGCGCGATCGCCTCGAGGAGGAGCTGGACGGCGAGGAGGCGATCGGCGTCGAGCACCTCGGCGGGAACGGCCTTCCCTACCTCGAGATGACGATCGACGAGACGCTGCGCAAGTACCCGCCCGCGTGGGTCGGGCCGCGGAGGTCGATCCGGCCCTTCACGTTCGCGGGCGCGCAGGTCCCCGGCAACGCGTTCGTCAACTACTGCTCGTGGGCGAGCCACCACCTCGCGCACGTCTATCCCGAGCCCGAGGAGTTCCGCCCCGAGCGCTTCACCGCCGAGGCCCGCGCGAGGCTGCCGAAGGGCGCGTACGTGCCGTTCGGCGGCGGGTCGCGGACGTGCATCGGCATGCGCTTCGGGCAGGTCGAGGTGCGCGCGCTCGCGGCGCTGCTCGCCTCGCGCTTCCGCCTCGACGTGCCCGGCGACTACGTCATGCGGACGCGCCAGATGCCGACGATCGGGCCGCGCGACGGCCTCCCGGTGGAAGTGGCGCGCCGCGGGCGCATAGGCTCCTCGCCACCGTGGAGCGCGACGACGAGCTCGACCGCCTGATCGAGGAGGAACGCCGGCGCTTCGCGTCGGTGGCCTCGCACGACCTCTCCGAGCCGCTGCGGACCATCCACGGCTTCGCGGCGCTGCTCCAGCGCCGCTACGACGAGGAGCTGGACGAGACCGCCCAGGGCTACCTGCGCCACATCCTCGACGGGACGCGCCGGATGCAGCGGCTGGTCGACGGCCTGCTCGCCTACGGGCGGGTCGGGCGCCACGAGACCGCGTTCGACCCGGTGCCGCTCGACGAGGTGCTCAAGCGCGTCGTCGAGGACCTCGACGCGCGGGTCGAGGAGATCCAGGCGACGATCATCGTCGACGACCTGCCGACCGTCACCGGCGACCGCACGCAGCTCGAGCAGGTCTTCCAGAACCTGCTCCTCAACGCGCTGAAGTTCCACGGCGACAAGCCGCCCCACGTCGAGGTGCGGGGCGAGCGGGGGGACGGGCCGGAGTGGGTCCTGTCGGTCGCCGACCGCGGCATCGGCGTCCCCGCCGACCAGCGCGAGTCGATCTTCGCGATGTTCACGCGCGGCGGGTCGGGCGACGAGCGCGGGGCGGGGATCGGCCTCGCGGTCTGCGCGCGCGTCGTGGCCAATCACGACGGGCGCATCTGGGTCGAGGACAACCCCGAGGGCGGCAGCGTCTTCCGGTTCACGGTGCCGGACCGCGACCCGCGCGAGGGGTGACGCGGCCGGCGGTCGACGTCGTCGTGCCCTTCGGCGGCGGCGCCCTCGGGCCGGTGCTGCGGTGGGCCGGAGCGCTCGAGCGGGGCGACGGCGACACCGTCACGATCGTCGACAACCGCGAGCGGCCCGAGGACGTGGCGATGGTCCCGCCCGGCGTGCGACTCGTCGCGGCCGGCGCGATCGCCAGCTCGTACTACGCGCGCAACGCGGGGGCACGGCTCGGGCGGGCGCCGTGGATCCTGTTCCTCGACGCCGACGTCGAGCCGCCGGCCGACCTCCTCGACCGCCTCTTCACGCCAGCGCCGGGCGAGCGGACGGGGGTGCTGGCCGGGGAGATCCTCGACGAGGAGCCGCCGCCCGGCGCTCCGGTGGCGGTGCGGTACGCGTGGCTGAAGCGGTCGATGAGCCAGGCGGGACTGGCCGAGGGGTTCGCGCAGACGGCGCACTGCGCGGTGCGGCGCGAGGCGTTCGAGGCGGCCGGCGGCTTCCGCGAGGCCGTCCGCTCGGGC
>DASVRH010000265.1:0-4176 GCA_036388715.1 Solirubrobacteraceae bacterium
CGGAGCTTCTTGAGCATGGCGGCGACGCTAAGAGCGACCCCTCCCGGTTCGCGTAGGGGGAACCCCCAAAAAGTCAGCGCCTCCCCCGAGCACCGCAAGACCCGCCGTTCCGGTGCGTTGCAGACGACATGCGCCACCTGCTCGCCGTCGCCGTGGTCGCGCTCCTCGCGGCCCCCGCCACCGCCCAAGCTCACGACGAGAGCTCGCCTGACCTCCCGCTGCCCGGCCTGACCAGGCACCTGCTGCCGGTGTTCCCGAAGCAGAAGCCGCGCACGGCGAAGGAGATCCGCGCGATCACGCGCCGCGAGGCGCCCGGGAAGCTCGAGCTGGTCGGCCACAGCCCGCTGAACAGCCGCGGCATGAACGCCGCGCTCGCCGTGTGGGGCGACTACGCGTACGTCGGCAACCGCAGCGACGCGACGCAGTCGCCGAACGCCGGCGTCATGGTCGTCGACATCTCCGACCCGTCGAGCCCCGAGGTCGTCGGGCAGATCGGGGCGCCGAACGAGGGCATGCCCGGCGGCAGCTCGCGCGAGCTGCGCATCCTGCCCGAGCAGGGCCTGCTCATGGTCCTCAGCCACGCGTGCTCGGAGCTGCTGCACCACTGCCTCAGCCCGTCGCTCAGCGGCGCCTCGTACTTCCGCTCGGTCATCCGCTTCTACGACATCCGCGGCGAGCACGCGGGCGCGCCGGAGCTCGTCGCCACCTACCAGCCGAGCCGCAACGCGCCGCAGCAGCCGCACGAGTTCTTCGTCTGGAGCGACCCGCAGCGGCGCGGGCGCGTGCTGCTCTACCAGACGACGCCGACCACGACGTCGGCCGACGCGGAGACCGTCCGCGAGAACATGATCGTCACCGACATCTCCGACGCGCGCGACGGCGTGTTCCCCGAGATCGCGAAGTGGACGCCGCGCATCGACAACCCCGACCGCGACGACCGGCTGCACTCGCTGACGCTGAGCGCGGACGGGCGCCGCGCGTACCTCGCGTACCTCGGCGGCGGCTTCCTCGTCGCCGACACGAGCGACTTCGCCGACGCGAAGGAGAACCCGGAGGTCCGGCTCGTGACGCCGGTCGAGGACCGCGTGTTCTGGACCGACCCCGGCGCGCACAGCGCGGCGAAGGTGCCGTCCAAGCCGTTCGCGCTGGTGACCGACGAGGTCTACGGCAACATCCCGGTCCTGCTCGAGGCGCACGGCTGCCCGTGGGGCTGGGTGCGCATGATCGACGTCCGCGACGAGGCCAGGCCGCGCGTCGCGGCCGAGTACAAGCTGCCGGTCAACGAGGAGAAGAGCTGCGAGGGCACGCCGCCCGACCGCGAGCACGCCTCCAGCTTCAGCGCCCACAACCCGACCGTGCTCCAGGACATCGCGTTCGTCACCTGGCACGGCGCGGGCCTGCAGGCGATCGACATCCGCAACCCGGCCAAGCCGCGGCCGGCGGCCCAGTACGTGCCCGACCCGCTGCCGTACGTGCAGACCGAGGACCCGGTCCTGTCCAGCGGCCGCGACAAGGTCGTGATGTGGAGCTTCCCGATCATCAAGGACGGGCTGATCTACGTGGTCGACATCCGCAACGGGCTCTACGTCCTGCGCTACCGCGGCCCGCACCAGCGGCAGGTCGCCCGAGTGAAGTTCCTCGACGGGAACTCCAACTCGGGCGATGCCGTCGGGCTGTCGCGGACGGGCGCCTAGCGATGCCCGCTGAACGTCGCGAGCACCTGGATCCCTGACGGGCGGTTCGTGAAGCGGATCGTCCGCGGCAGCAGGCCGGGGACGAACTTGGTCCGCCCCGCCTCCGCGCGCCAGGCGTCGACGTCCGGCCCGAGCCGCCCCTCCAGCTCGGCGCCGGTCGCCTCGATCGCCGCCCAGATGCGGTCGCGGCACGCCGCGGCGTCACCGCAGAACTGCGTCTTGTACGGCGCCTGGAACTGCTCGCCGGTCAGCGAGCCGAGCACCTTGTCGAGGTGCGTGATGGCCGCGCCGCTGAACCCCTGGAAGTTCGAGTCGACGCTGCCGACCAGGCGCACGAACTGCGGCAGCTGCGGGCCGAGCGGCCCGCCGAGGACCGCGTCGACCAGGCGCGGGTAGAGCGCGTACATCACGGCCGGTCCCGGCCCCGCGTCGACGAAGCCGTCCTCGTCGCGGTCGAGGTTCGACGACCCGGCCGCCTGCCACGCCTCCAGGTGCTCGAGCATCCGCATCGCGCGCGGGGACGGCGCCGGCCCGCCGCGCAGCAGCGCCGCGAGCTTCGGCGTCAGCGCGAAGCTCCGGAAGTCCTGCGTCGCCGCTGCGTTCATCGCCGCGGTGACCGACGCGAGGTCGTGCTTCGGCCGCTTGGCGAGCCCGGCGGCGAGCATGTCGACGCGCTGCGCCGAGCCGTAGTTCCAGTTCTCGTCCGACGCGCCCCAGTTCGGCGCGGGGCGGTTGTTCCAGTTGACGAGCGTGCCGCTCGGGTGCCCGACCTGCTGGGCGCGCTCCGGCTGCTGGAGGAAGCCCTTCCACTCGTACTCGCCGGTCCCCTTCGTGGGGAGCCGCGGGTCGACGCGCGGGTCGCGGTGGGGCAGGCGGCCGGCCGAGTACATCGCGATCTGGCGATCGTCGGCGTACCCGACGTTGAACGTGTAGACCGAGTCCTTGAAGGCCCGGAACAGCCCGGTCGCCGAGCGGACCTTGCCCATGTTCGCGCGGCGGAAGCCCGTCATCCACAGCGCGTCCTTGCCGTAGCTCGAGCGCTTCGTCGACAGCGCGACGCGCTGCCCGTCGACCGTCGCGTAGCCGAGGACCGGGCCGTGGACCGTGGTGCGGTAGCGCACGCTGCCCGCGCCCTGGATGACGCCCGCGTTCACCGAGCCCATCGTGCGGCAGCGGCCCTTGTAGCGGTACCGCGTGTCCGACCCGCACAGCTCCTCGACGAACGTGTCGGTGTTGTCGGTGCCGGCCGAGGTGAGGGACCACGCGAAGTCCTCGCCGCGGCCGATGAAGATCACGCCCGGGTGCGCCGGCGAGTAGATGCCGCGCGCCTGGTGGCCGGGCCACTGGATGTCGGCCTCCAGCGTCAGGCCGGGGTAGTAGTAGCCGATCTGCGGGCCGCCGACGAAGAGCGGGTGGCCGTTCGTCGAGCGCGAGCCGTCGACGATCAGGAAGTTCGACGCCGACGGCGGCTGGAGGCGCTCCGCCGCGCGCGCGGCCGGGCTCGGCTGGACGAGCTGCAGGCTGCCGTCGTCGATGACCGCGTTGCCCTCGCTCGAGGCGCCGGAGCGCCCCTGCGGGAAGCGGTTCGAGATCGACGTCGGCGAGTCCGGGTCGTCGACGTTCGTGACGTCGTCGAACAGGTCGAGCGCGGGCTGTGCGCCCATGCGGTCGCGCAGCCCGTCGAAGAACTCGGCATTGCGCGCCTCGCGGCCGCCGCCCTCGCCGAAGATCTGGCCGGCGAGCGCGATGAAGCCGAAGATGTCGACGCGCGTGAACTTCGGCGCCTCGGACTTCTCGAAGCGCATGCGCGCGTTGATGCCCTTCACGAAGAGGTCGATGTCGCGCAGGATCGCCTTGCCCTCGCGGCCGAACCGGCGCAGCGAGCGCGTCTGGGTGCGGCTGATGATGCGGTCGGCCTGCTTGGTCGGCGTGAACGTCTTCAGCTCGGTGACGAGGTTGAAGGCGTCGATGTTCGGCGCGTCGAGCGCGGCGAGGCGGCCCGGGTTGCGGCCCTGGAGGAGCAGCAGGCCGCGGTCCTGCCACAGCACCCAGCCCATCGCCCAGACGACGTCCGCGCGGGTGCGGCCCTTGATGTGCGGCACGCTGAAGCGGTCGCGCACGATGGTCACGCCGCGGCGCGGCACGCGCTCGGTGCTCACCGGGCCGTCGGGGCCGACGCCGAACTTCGAGGACTTGAAGTAGCGGCCGAGATCGTCGTTCGTGACGTTGTCGAAGAGCGGCGTGAGGCCGTCGTACATCCGCGACTGGGCGTCGGCGTCGGCCGGGATCGGCAATCCGCCGGGCTGGTTCGACGGGACGATGTTGAGCGCGGTCTCCGCGTAATCGCGGGCGGCGGCGGGGGCGGCGAGGGAGAGCAGCGCGGCGGCGCAGAGCGCCGCCGCGCGCGAGACGGGGCGGGACATGCCCGCTCACGTTACTCAGCTGTCGGGGGCGTCCTCGCCCTCGCACGGCGCGCCGGGCG
>DASVRH010000266.1:0-8483 GCA_036388715.1 Solirubrobacteraceae bacterium
GCGGAGTTCATCCCCGAGCTCACGCACATGGACGCGATCCGCCGCGGGCTGCGCGTCATGGACTCCACCGCGCTGACCCTGTGCATGGAGAACCGCCTCCCGATCCACGTGTTCAACATGGACGACGAGCGCAACATCGAGCGGATAGTGTCCGGCGAGAGGGTCGGGACCCTCGTCACGACATGAGCGAACTGACGAACGAGTACATCGCCGACGCGCGCGACCGCATGTCCAAGTCGGTCGAGGCGACCGTCCAGAACTTCGCCTCGATCCGCACCGGCAGGGCCAACCCGCACCTCCTCGACCGCATCGTCGTCGACTACCACGGCGCGCAGCTGCCACTCAAGCAGCTCGCGACGATCAACGCGCCCGAGGCGCGCCTCTTGACCGTCACGCCGTTCGACAAGAGCTCGATGAACGAGATCGAGAAGGCCATCCGCAACTCCGACCTCGGGCTCAACCCGTCCAACGACGGCAACATCCTGCGCCTGACGATCCCGGAGATGACCGAGGAGCGCCGCCGCGACATGGTCAAGCAGGCGCGCCACATCGGCGAGGAGGGGCGGATCGGCATCCGCAACGTCCGCCGCGACGTCATGCACGACCTGCGCGAGCTGAAGACCGAGGGCGAGATCGGCGAGGACGACGAGCGCCGCGCCGAGGCCGAGCTCCAGAAGCTGACCGACGAGAAGATCGCCGAGCTCGACGGCATCCTGAAGGGCAAGGAAGCCGAGATCATGGAAGTGTGAGCGGCGCTCGCTTCGTCGCCATCATCACCGACGGCAACGGGCGATGGGCGACGCAGCAGGGCCTGCCCGTGCTCGACGGCCATCGCAAGGGGGCCGACGTCGTCAAGGCCCGCCTGCGCGACGCCGTCGACCTCGGGGTCGAGGAGCTGACCGTGTACTCGTTCTCGACCGAGAACTGGTCGCGCTCGCGCGAGGAGGTCGACGGGCTGATGGGGATGTTCGGCGAGCGCATCGACTCGGAGACGCCGGAGCTGCACGAGGAGGGCGTGCGGATGCGCTTCGTCGGGCGGCGCGAGGGCGTCGACCCCGCCCTGGTGGCCAAGATGGAGTGGGCCGAGTCGCTCACCGCCGGCAACGACCGGATCACGATGTTCGTCGCCTTCAACTACGGCGGGCGCGCGGAGATCCTCGACGCCGCGGCGCGGTACGAGGGGGGAGGGGAGGAGGCGTTCCGCCGCCTCCTCTACGCACCCGAGATGCACGACCCCGACCTCGTCATCCGCACGAGCGGAGAGCACCGGCTCTCGAACTACCTCATGTGGCAGACCGCGTACTCCGAGCTCGTCTTCCGCGACGAGCTGTGGCCCGACTTCACGCGCGAGTCGTTCGAGGCGTCGCTCGCCGAGTTCGACCGCCGCCAGCGCCGGTTCGGGGGGCGCTGAGGTGCCCCAGGCGCGCAGGCCGCCGCAGCGCCGCCAGGGCGGCTCCGACCTCGGCGGCCGCATCGCCGCGGGGGTCCCCGCCGCGATCTTCGCGATCGTCATCGTCGTCGCCGGCGGCCCCGTCTTCGCGGCCGGCGCCGCCCTGCTCGGGCTGGTCTGCCTGCACGAGCTGTACGCGCTCTACGGCGACATCCCGCTCGCGCGGCTGGCCGGCTTCGCCGGGCTGATCGGCCTGGTCGTCGCCGCGCTCTACGGCGACACGACGCACGTCCTGCTCGTCCTCGCGGCGACCGTGGCGCTCGTCTTCCTGCTCACCGTGGGCGGGCCGGCGATCGAGGGCGGGACGATGGGGATGGCGATCGTCCTGCTCGGCGTGTTCTGGGTCGGCGTCGCGATCGCGCACGCGGTGATGCTGCGCGAGCTGCCGCACGGCGGCGGGATCGTGGCCGACGTGCTCGTCGGGACGTTCGTCGGCGACACGGGCGCGTACTTCGGCGGGCGCGCGCTGGGGCAGACGAAGCTCGCCCCGAGGTTGTCTCCCAACAAGACGACCGAGGGGCTCGTGGCCGGGATCGTGACCGCCGTGCTCGCCGTCTGGATCGCCGGGCTCTACCAGGACTGGCTGTCCGGGACCGACGCGCTGCTGCTCGGCCTGGGCGTCGCGCTGGCCGCGCCGGTGGGCGATCTGTTCGAGTCGTTCATCAAGCGCGATGCGGGGATCAAGGACACCGGGCGGCTCTTCGGGGCCCACGGCGGGGCGCTCGACCGCCTCGACGCGATCCTCTTCACGCTGGTCGTGGGGTTCTACGTCTGGAAGGCGATGGTTTAGCGCTCCGGGAACCCGGGTAAGGGACCCGCGTTTCCGGGCGTAGATCGCGCAGGGGTGCGCGCCGGACTTGTATCCCGCACCCCAAATGACGATCATTCACGCTTACCTCACGACGCCGCGGAAGGTCTGCTCCGCCCGACCTCTTCGCACCTGGAGTGGCGAATCGTGACGACGACGGCATAGGAGCTCAGGCTCTTCGCGGCGCGATCCCTCCGGGGGGATAAGGATCGCGCCGCTGCCGTCGCCGCCTCTACCTCGTGATCGAGACGCGGCGGGTGAAGGTCTGCGGGGCGTAGCCGTCGGCGGTGACGGTGACGCGGACGACGGCGGGAACCGGCCTGCGGCGGCGGATCGCGTTGCGCACGCGGCGGCCCGGCTTCAGCGACAGGCGCGGCGTCGAGCCCTCGCCGCTCAGCTCCCGGCGGCGGACCGCGATCGTCCGGGCCTTGCGGCCCAGGCCCAGGCGGCGGGCGGTGGCCTTGCTGATGCGCAGGCTGCCGAGGATCTCGCAGGCGGTCGGGCAGGTGACCGACGCGGCGACGCCGCGGATCGCGAACTGGCGGAAGGCCTGGCGCGCCTTGACCGAGATGCGGATCGAGCCCAGCGGCGGGTCGACCTCGACGAAGCGCGTCGGGCCGGACGGCAGCGCGACGTCGACGACGCTGGTGGCGTAGTCGACGCCCCCGCGGTCGTCGCGGACGCGCAGCGAGACGTGGCGGCGGCCACCCGGCAGCGTGACCTGCTGCGTGGGGCCGGCGCCCTCCACCTCGAAGCGCCCGTCGCCGTCGAGGTCCCAGGAGAAGTCGGCGATGGTGCCGTCGGGGTCGGTGGACGCGCTGCCGTCGAGCGTCACGGACTGGCCGGAGGCGGCGCTCGCCGGCGCGTTGAGGACGGCCACGGGGCGCGTGTTGCCCTTGACGAAGGGCTCGAAGGCGACGAAGCCCTCCCAGTCCGGCGAGGCGGCGGCCCAGTTGTCGATGTAGATCCGGTAGACGCCGGGCTCGATCGGCGCGTCGGGGCTCGAGAGCTTGGTCGCCGTCTCCTCGGTCGTCCCGCCGGAGGCCGAGGACGCCACCGGCGAGGCCTCGTCGACCGAGCCGTCGGGACGGACCTTGTAGACGTAGAGGTCCCAGTCGTCGTCGGCGCTGCCCCAGGTGATCGACACCGAGAACGCGCCGTTCTCCTCGCCGGGCTTGATCTCGAACTCGTGGGCCTCCCACGTGCAGGGCAGGCCGCTGGCCGGGCAGGGCTGGCGGGGCGTGGTGCCGGCCTGGTAGGCGCCGGGGGTGGTGGCGACGGACGTGCGGTAGTTCGTCTCCCCGTGCTTGATGGCGAAGTTGGCGGTGGTCGCCGCGCTCGCCGCGGCGGGCCAGAGGGCGAGGGCCAGCGCGGACACGACGACGAGGAGGATGGGGCGCATGTGATCTGCAACGCCGCCGCGCGCCCAACCTTGCGGGCAACCGTCCGCATTCCGGCGCAAGGTTCGCCCCCGGGCTGCGTTGGTGCGGACATGAGCCTTGCCCCGCGCGCGTCCCTCGTGCCCTCCCTCCTCGCCCTGATCTTCGCCCTCCTGGTCCCCGCCGCGCCGGCGGCCGCCGCCACCACCACGCCCCGCGTCCTGCCGACGATCGAGCGCACCATCACCATCTCCAAGGCACAGAAGCGCGACTGCCGAACGCAGGCGGCGGGCGCGACCGGCGTGGCGACCCGCTCCTGGACCGCCCCCGACGACGGGTTCGTCGCCGCCCGCCTCCACGGCGCGCGCGGCAGCGACTGGGACCTCGCGCTCTTCGACGCCGCCTCCGGGCGCAAGCTCGACGCCTCGCTGGCCTTCGGCGGCAACGAGCTCGCCGTGGCCCGGGTCGCACGCGGTCAGAATCTCGCGGTCCAGAGCTGCCGCCGGACGGGCCGCGACCGCGCGATCCCGATGACGATCGACTTCACGGCCCTGGTCGTCGAGCCCCTGCAGCACAAGCTCCAGCTCGTCGACATCCAGGCGACGACGCGCGAGGACTTCCGCCGCATCCACGAGCTCGGCATCGACACGACCGACCACACCGACGGCATCAACCAGCACGCGGTGCTGTACGGGCCCGAGGACGCTCGCAAGCTCACCGAGGCCGGCTTCAAGTACCGCGTCGAGATCGACGACCTCGTCGCCCACGACGCGGCGGAGCGCGCCGCCGAGCGCCGCGCCGCCCGCAGCGGCTTCCGCGCCGCCACGCCGGGCGGCCGGACCACCTACCGGACCTACGACGAGTACCTCGCCGACCTGAAGAAGATGGTCGACGAGAACCCCGGCCTCGTGCGGCCGGTGACGCTGCCGGTCAAGACCCTCGACGGCCGCGACATCACGGGCGTCGAGATCGCGACCGGCGTCGATCGCACCGACGACGGGCGGCCGGTCTTCGTCCAGCTCGGCGCCCACCACGCCCGCGAGTGGCCCTCGAGCGAGGCGACGATCGAGTTCGGCCTCGACCTCCTCCAGCGCGGCAAGGCGGGCGAGCCGCGGTGGAAGAACGTCCTCGACAACGCGCGCACGTTCATCGTGCCGATCACGAACGTCGACGGCTTCATCACGTCGCGCCAGCAGCCGCCGAGCCCGCAGGACGACCTCCCGACGACCCCGGGCACGCCGCAGCAGATCATCGGCGGCGTCGGCTACCGCCGCAAGAACTGCCGGCCGCTCGAGCCGGTCGAGACGAACGTGCCGTGCATCGCGCGCCAGCAGAACGACAACGGCGTCGACACCAACCGCAACTACGGCGAGCAGTGGGGCGGGCCGGGCACGAGCAGCATGCAGAACGACCTGACCTATCACGGGACGGGGCCGTTCTCCGAGCCGGAGACGCAGTCGGTGCGCGAGTGGCTGTCGGGCCTCCAGCCGACCGTGCTCATCACGAACCACACCTTCACCGGGCTGATCCTGCGCCCGCCGGGCACGGGCGACCAGGGCCCGGCGCCCGACGAGGACCGGATGCGCCAGCTCGGCGACGCGATGGCGCGCGAGACCGACTACATCTCGCAGTACAGCTACCAGCTCTACGACACGACGGGGACGACCGACGACTGGCTGTACGGCGGGCTCAGCTCGTTCAGCTTCACGCCGGAGATCGGGAAGACGAACTTCCACCCGAACTACACGACCGACTTCATCCCGGAGTACGACGGCAAGCAGGAGATCGACAAGAACACGGGCGAGCCGACGGGCCGCAAGCTCGGCGGCCTACGCGAGGCCTATCTGCTGGCCGCCGAGACGGCGCTCGCGCCCGACTCGCACTCGATCCTCACGGGCCGCTCCGCGGCGGGCCGCCGGCTGCGGATCCAGCGCGACTGGACGACCGTCACCAGCTCGCGGCCCAACGACGACGGCGTGCAGAACCCGGTCCAGCAGCTGCCCGAGCACCGCGAGTCGACGCTGACGGTGCCGGCGAGCGGCGAGTTCACCTGGCACGTCGCGCCGTCGACGCGCCCGTTCGAGCGCGAGCCGGTGCCGTGGAAGCTCTCGTGCGAGGACCGCGACGGCAACGTGCTCGAGAGCGCCGAGGTCTTCGTCGCCCGCGACCAGACCCTCGGCGTCGACTTCTGCCTGCCGCCGGCCAAGGCGCCCGACGGCCGCGTCATCGGCGTCTGCTCGGATCGCTTCCGCCCGCAGAGCACGTTCGCGCGCTCCTCCCGCATCAGCCGCAGGCGCGTGCGCCTGAGCGGCACCTCGGTCGACCGCGGCTGCCTGGATCCCGAGACGAAGACGCTGAAGGCCGAGGGCGTCTCCGTCGTCCAGGTCGCGGTCCTGCGCTTCCGCAAGGACGGGCGCTGCCAGTCGCTGGGCGCCAACGGCCGCCTGACGAAGCCGCAGGGCTGCCGCAAGCCGGCGGTGTACCTGCGGGCGAAGGGGACGCGCAACTGGACGCTGGACAAGCGCGTCCGGCTGCCGCGCGGCCGCTACAAGCTCTGGGTGCGGGGCATCGACCGCGCCGGCCATCAGGAACGCCGCGACGCGCGGCGCAACTTCAAGCGCCTTCGGGTGAGGTAGACCAATGACGCTTCGCACCATCCTCCGGCTGCTTGCGCCTTCGCTCGCGCTCGCCGCGACCCTCGCGCCCGCCGCCCAGGCCTACGAGCGCACCGCGCTCGGCTTCACGACGGCCGCCTCGCGGTCCGGCGCGTGTCACGCCCGCCTGATCGACGGCAGGGGCGTCCAGCAGCGGCGCTTCACCTCGAAGGACACCGGTCTGCTCTCCGTGCACACGCAGGGCGCCGGGGACTGGGACGTCGCCGTGTTCGACGCGAAGACCGGGCGCTACCTCGCGGGCGGGGCCAGCCCCGACGCGTCGGAGATCGCGCAGGGCTTCGTCGCCGCCGGCCAGGAGGTCGTCGTCCAGGCCTGCCGCCGCTCCGGCACCGGCGCGCTGCGCGCCGACGTGACCACGATCGCGCTGAAGACGCGCGAGGCCGGCGAGCGCCAGCCGTGGAGCATCGTCACCGTCGAGACGCCGACCGCCGCCGACAAGACGCGGCTGCTGAACCTCGGCTTCGACGAGGTCCACCGCGGGACCGAGCGCACGCTCGACGTCCTCGTGCACGGCGACGCCGAGAAGGCCGAGCTGCGGCGGGCGGGCTTCGAGTACCGCGTCAGGACGCCGGACCTCGAGAAGCTCGACGCCGCGAACATGGTCGCCAACGCGCGCTTCGCGCGGCAGACCCGCCGCTCCGACCTGCCGTCCGGTCGCGACGACTACCGCCACCTCGCCGACTACGAGAACGAGATGAAGGAGCTCGCGAAGGCCCATCCCGGCCTCGTGAAGCTCATCACGCTCAAGAACAAGAGCCTCGAGGGGCGCGACGTCATGGGCATCGAGATCGCCCAGAACGTCAACGTCGATGACGGCAAGCCCGTCTTCCTGCAGATCGGCGTCCACCACGCGCGCGAGTGGCCCTCGTCCGAGCACGCGATGGAGTGGGCCTACGAGCTGATCAACGGCTACGGCAAGAGCGACCGCGTCACGCGCCTGGTCAACCGCACGCGCACCATCGTCGTGCCCGTCATGAACGTCGACGGCTTCAACCTGTCGCGTGAGAGCCCGTTCGACCCCGGCAACGCCGGCGCCGCCGTCGACCTCCCGCCGGAGCTCGACCAGGAGCTGCCGATCTCCGACCCGACGTACACCGCGGTCCTGCTCGCCGACATCAACGGCGGCACCTTCGCCTACAAGCGGCGCAACTGCCGCGTGGAGGACGGCCGCGCGCCCGCCGAGGGCGAGTGCGCCAACCGCGACAACCGCCAGCTCGGCGTCGACCCGAACCGCAACTACGGCGGCTTCTGGGGCGGCCCGGGCGCGTCGCTCGCGCTCGACGACGACACCTACCGCGGCGCCGACGCGTTCTCCGAGCCCGAGACCCAGAACATCAAGGACCTCGTGTCGCGCAACCAGGTGGTGACGCTGATCACCAACCACACGTTCTCGAACCTGCTGCTGCGCCCGCCGGGCCTCCGCTCGCAGGGCGAGTCGCCCGACGAGCCGGTCTACAAGGCGTTCGGCGATGCGATGGCCGCCAACAACGGCTACCGCAGCGGCATGTCCTACACGCTCTACGACACGTCGGGCACGACCGAGGACTGGTCGTACTACGCGACCGGCGGCTTCGGCTTCACCTACGAGATCGGGCCGGACGAGTTCCACCCGCCGTACGCCGAGACGGTGGCGGAGTACGTCGGTCACGACGAGTACGCCGGCAAGGGCAACCGCGAGGCCTACTTCGTCGCGCAGGAGAGCACGGCGAACACCGCGCGCCACTCGATCCTCGAGGGCCGCGCGCCGGCGGGGGCGACCGTGAAGATCCGCAAGCAGTTCGCGACGGAGACGGCGCCGGTGATCACGAACGAGGAGACCGGCGAGACCGGCCCGCCCCGGACGTTCACCGACACGCTCACCGACGAGATCACGGTCGGCGACACCGGGCGCTTCGAGTGGCACGTCAACCCGTCGACGCGGCCGATCGTCATGAAGGAGCGCAAGATCTCCGACGTGGCCGAGAAGCCCGCGAAGTCGCAGGACATCTCGTCGCTGACGCCGGTGCCGCCGCGGATGCCGCGCGACATCGAGTTCGACGTGACGGCCGACGCGAACCGCCTCGTCCAGGTCCTCGTCAACGTCCAGCAGCAGGACGACTACGACGTCTACCTGTACGAGGGCTCGGTGACGCCCGAGAACCTCGCGGCGTCGAGCACGGGCAGCTTCGGCG